>JBGVTJ010000198.1:0-9679 GCA_041862515.1 Thermodesulfobacteriota bacterium
TACGCTGCAATGACGAAGGATGCAGCGCAACGCAGCCCTTCGGCTTTGCTCAGGGCCGTGAGCATGTCGAACGGAAGTTGGACTTTTTACGAAGCCATCAAGAATGGGTAGCCAAAATTCTTTAATGTTCGCTCCAGGGAACCAGGGCAACGGCCTGCATCGATGTGACCCTTCCCCAGCAAATTTCGCTCATGTACAGCGGTGTTCCCTAGAAACTCAGGAAACTCCAGAAGACAAAAGTCTTTACGTCTCATCTCACCCGCTGATTCGAGGGAAATCCCCATAGCCATCTAATCCGAACGTCAAATATTCTTCAATCGATTGCCCTTTTAAGAATTCCGTCTATTTCACGTTCAATAAATCCGAAATCACAGCCCCTCAGAAACAAAAGCAAAAAAAGATATTCTGGCTCACTACCCCATTGAGATTTTTGCCCAATATGGGGTAACAAAATACATGGTACCCATTAACTAAGGGGAGATTATATGGTTAAGGGTCGATTCTTACCGTTACTTATCCTGGCGCTGAACATGGCCGTGCTGGGGGGCATGTGTGCCATACCGGGAATAGCTGCTGAGGTTCCCAGGATTGCAAAGGAAGAACTCAAATCGAAGCTCGGCACCCCCCCCCGGCCGTGGTCATCCTGGATGTTCGCGGTGCTAAGCAATGGGAGGCCAGTGGGAGAAAAATCAAAGGTGCCGTTTGGTAGGATCCAGAAAATGTGGAATCCTGGGCCGACAAGTATCCCAAAGATAAGACACTGGTACTTTACTGAGCATGACCTAACGAGGCTACCAGTGCCCGTGTGGCACGGCAACTTATAAGTAAAGGATTTACCAAAGTCTACGTCCTCGAGGGAGGCTGGCATGGGTGGATCGCCGCCAGTTATCCGACCGAACCTCAATAGTCCGTTCTCCAGCCCATCCCACTGCCATTTCGTATCTTATCGATCTCCCCTGCCGGATTCTTAGCCGAAATTTCCGCCGTCTCAGCCGGTAGATGCAAACATCCGTCTCTTTCAAAAATTGAAAGATGCAGCGGTGCAGAGGGATCTACTCCTCGCAGCAAAATTCCAGCCGATACCAGCTATTATATCCAAATCCAGGGAAGAACCAGAGAAAAGAACGGGCGCCGCAATTGCCCGGAAAGGATCTCATAGAGCATCCCCGTGGGTGGTGGCATCACGCCCGTCGAAGTTGCCGAAGCCGCATCAGGCTTGTTTCTAGAAGTAATGTGCAAACCCTCTGCCTTAACCTTTTTTAGGAAACTCCAGCATCATCCTCTCATGAAAGAGAATAGTCTGGAAGATATCAGTTCTTCTCCATATCGACTGCCCGATCCTTGGTGATCCAGCTCATCATCGATCGAAGCTTTTTTCCTACCTGCTCTATGGGATGCTCAGCCCATTGACGACGGATGGCCGTGTACATTGGTCTCCCGGCTTTATTCTCCAGAATCCACTGCCGGGCCCACTCGCCACTTTGAACATCCTTGAGGATTTCCCTCATTACCCGCTTCGTGTCCTCAGTTATGATTTTCGGGCCGGCGGTGTAATCCCCATATTCGGCGGTGTCGCTCACCGAATAGCGCATCGTGGAGAGTCCACCCTCGTAGATCAGGTCAACAATGAGCTTCAGCTCATTGAGGCACTCGAAGTAGGCCATCTCCGGAGCGTAGCCCGCCTCGGTAAGGATCTCAAACCCCGCAGCGATCAGGTGCGTTACCCCGCCGCATAAGACGACCTGCTCCCCAAAAAGGTCCGTTTCCGTCTCCTCTTTGAAGGTAGTCTCGATCACCCCTGCCCGTGTGCCGCCAAGGCCTTTAGCGTATGCGAGGGCTATCTCCTTCGCCTTGCGGCTCACATCCTGATAGACGGCAACAAGGCAGGGGACTCCTGCCCCGGCCACGAACTCACGGCGCATCACGTGTCCGGGCGACTTGGGGGCCACCATGGCAACATCCACATCCTTCGGAGGGACGACCTGGTTGTAATGGATGTTGAATCCGTGGGCGAACATGAGCAACTTTCCCTTTTTGAGTCCGGGGATTATATCCTTCTCGAAGATCTCCGGCTGACGGTCATCCTGTATGAGAATGGTGACGATATCCCCCATTTTGGCCGCTTCGGCCGTGGATACCACCTTTACCCCCGCCTTTTCCGCCTTTTTCCAAGAACTGCCCCCTTCCCGAAGACCAACAACCACATCAACTCCGCTATCCTTCAAGTTCAGAGCGTGGGCATGGCCCTGGGAACCGAACCCTATGACGGCAACTTTCTTTCCTTTCAAAAGATCCAGGTCAGCATCACTATCGTAGTATACTTTCATTCTCTTCCTCCTTACTCGTTTTTCTGGCCAGGGATTGAAACCCGAATCCAAATCCCCTAATCCTCATAGGCTCTGCTTTCATCTCCTTTCTCGGTTAAGCCCCCACCTCTTGCGATGGAAATCTTTCCCGTTCGAACAATCTCGCTGATACCAAAGGGCCTCAGCATCTCTATCAACGCCTCAATTTTTTCAGTCACCCCAGTGACCTCAACGGTAAGGGATTTATGGGCTATGTCCACGATCTTTCCTCGGAAGACGTCCACAATTTGAAAGACCTCGGTCCGCTGTGAAACTGAGCTTGACACCTTCACGAGGGCAAGCTCACGGTCCACCGCGGGAATTTCCGTCAGGTCAGTAATCCTTATCACATCGACGAGCCGGTCCAGTTGCTTCTTGACCTGATCTATAATCCGTTCATTCCCCGCCACCACCATGATGATACGTGTTATGCTGGGATCCTCGGTCTCCCCTGCCGCAATGCTCCGGATGTTAAACCCTCTGCCACTCAAGAGCCCGGAAATCCGGGCTAAGACCCCGGGGTGATTCTCCACGAGAACCGAAATGGTATAATCCATACCGTCCTCCACCTAACCGATCATAATCTCGTTTATCCCGGCTCCGGGTTGCACCATGGGAAATACGTTCTCCTCCCGCGCCACGAGGAACTCCAGGATGAACGTCCTGGGAGACTGGATAGCCTCACGGATTGCCCCCTCAACATCCTCCGGTTGCTCCACCCGGACTCCCATTGCCCCGTAAGCCTCGGCGAGCTTCACGAAGTCCGGAACGTAGGGCGGACATCCATCGTCTGGATTGTTGCAATGTCGGGGGCAGCTTGGCCGCTGCCCGAGGCAACTGAAGGCGTAGGCCTTGTCGAAGAAGAATTCCTGCCACTGACGAACCATACCAAGGTACCCGTTATTCAGGATGGCGATACTAACCGGGAGCTCATTCAGCACAGCAGTTGCGAGCTCCTGGATCTTCATCTGGATGCTCCCATCCCCGGCGATGTCGAAGACTACCCGATCGGGAAAGGCGACCTGGGCCCCGATAGCCGCCGGGAAGCCATAGCCCATTGTCCCAAGACCGCCTGAGGAGAGGAAGGTTCTGGGGCGGTCGTATCGAAAGTAGTGTGCGGCCCACATCTGGTTTTGTCCCACTTCAGTAGTGATGATCGCATCCCCTCCGGTAAGCTCGTAGATCTTCTCCACAACGTACTGGGGCTTAATCACGGGGCAATCCTGGCGGTACGTCAAGGGATTCTCCCGCTTCAACGCCATTAATTCCTCACGCCAGGAATCGATTGGGAGGGGTTCCACCACGTTGAGCATTTCTTGGAGGACCCCCCGTGCATCCCCGATGACGGATACGTCAACGAGCACATTCTTGCTGATCGACGTGGGATCGATATCTACGTGGACAACCTTGGCTTTCGTGGCAAACTTGCTTACCCTTCCCGTTACCCTATCGTCAAACCGTGCCCCGATGGCGATTAAGAGATCACATTCGCACACAGCCCGGTTTGCGGCAACCGTCCCGTGCATCCCGAGCATCCCGAGATAGAGGGGATCGGTTCCGGGAAACGCGCCAAGGCCCATCAACGTGAGAGTAACCGGAATTCCCGTCTTCCTCGCAAAGGCCGTCAGCTCCCCCGAGGCCTCCGAGGTGATTACACCTCCTCCCGCGTAGATCAGCGGCTTCTTCGCACTTCGGACTAAACCCATGGCCCTTTTGATCGCCTGAGCGTTACCATTGACAATTGGGCTATACCCCCGAATGTTCAATTCCTCGGGGTAGGTAAAATCCCCAACGGCAACGCTCACATCCTTTGGAAGATCGATGAGGACCGGGCCGGGACGTCCCGTTCTAGCAATGTGGAAGGCCTCCTTCATGATCCTGGGGATATCCTCAACGTTCCGAACGAGGTAGCTGTGTTTGGTGATCGGGCGACTGATGCCGATGATGTCAGCTTCTTGGAAAGCATCATTCCCTATCATGTCCACCGGAACCTGACCCGTGATGAGGACGAGAGGGATTGAATCCATGTTTGCAGTGGCTATCCCCGTTACCAAGTTCGTAGCCCCTGGACCACTCGTGGCGACGCATACACCCACCCTTCCGGAAGCCCGAGCGTAACCATCCGCGGCGTGAACCGCCCCCTGCTCGTGGCGGCTTAAGATCATGCGAATATCCTCCCGGTGCAGGAAGTCGAAGAAGGGCATGATCGTACCCCCTGGGTAGCCGAAAACCACCTCCACCCCTTCTCTCTTTAACGCTTCTACAACCATTTTTGCCCCTGGCATCCTCATACCAAATACCCCCTATCGATTGTGTGTAGCATCCTCCAAGCTCTATGGGAAAATGCGTGATCCCTTATCTCCCGAGCATCGACCACCAATGATCATCGCGGAAAGACCGCCCCCTTATCTGCCGAGCTCACAAGGGTTGCGTAACGGGCCATGTACCCCTCCCTTATCGTGGGCTCCCGTGGAGGGACTCCTGAAAGCCGTCTTTTGATCTCATCATCGGACAGTTTGAGGTCAAGCCTCTTGCCCGGGATGTCGATCGCTATCTCATCCCCATCCTTGACGGCGGCGATCGGTCCTCCGGCCGCCGCTTCCGGTGAGATATGCCCAATGGAAGCACCCCTACTCGCCCCCGAAAAGCGCCCATCAGTGATGAGAGCAACCTCCCTATCCATCCCGACCCCGGCGATGGCCGATGTCGGGGAGAGCATCTCCCGCATCCCCGGCCCACCGCGAGGACCCTCGTAACGAATCACGATAACCTCACCCTTTCTGATCTGCCTGGAGAGAATGGCCTCCATGCCCTCCTCCTCCGAATTGAATACCCTTGCGGGTCCCGAGTGGCGAAGCATCACCGAGTCAACGGCTGACTGCTTCACCACTGCCCCATCCGGCGCAAGGCTTCCTTTGAGAATGGCGAGGCCACCATCGGAGTGGCGAGGGGCGTCCAGTGATGTGATAACCTCCCTATCAAGAACCTCCACTTCCTGGATATTCTCTCCAACCGAGGAACCTGTAACGGTGGGCTCATCCAGATGCAGAAGATCTCCACGGGAAAGCTCTGCCATGACGGCAGCGATTCCCCCGGCACGATGCAAATCCTCCATGTGATCATCCCCTCCGGGGGCGAGGTTACAGAGGTGAGGAGTCCGCTGGCTTATCCTGTTAAAATCCTCCAGGGAGAGCTCAACCCCTCCGTAGTAGGCGATGGCCATGAGGTGCAGCGCTGTATTGGTAGATCCTCCGATGGCCATATCCACACTGATGGCATTTTCAAAAGCACGCCGGGTAACGATCTCCCGCGGTGTCACCCCTTTCTCCGCAAGTTCAACTACCCTCTCACCGGCCAACTTGGCGAGCCTCAACCTTTCCGCGGCTACCGCTGGAACTGTTCCATTCCCAGGGAGGGCGAGGCCGAGAGCCTCGGCAAGGCAATTCATCGTGTTGGCGGTAAAGAGTCCGGAGCAGGATCCGATTCCCGGACATATCACTTCCTCAAGCTCCTTTAAATCCTCTTCCGTCATCTTCCCGGTGGCGACTTCTCCCACAGCCTCAAATATCTTGTCAAGGCCAACCGCCCTGCCCCGAAAGCACCCGGCGAGCATTGGTCCCCCACTTATCACCACGGCGGGGATATCAAGCCTCATGGCTGCAATGAGCATCCCCGGAACGATCTTGTCGCAGTTGGGGATGAGCACAATCCCGTCAAAGGGATGGGCCATTGCCATCACCTCAATGGAGTCGGCTATGAGTTCCCTGCTTCCAAGGGAGTACTTCATTCCGATATGCCCCATGGCAATGCCGTCGCAGACCCCTATGGTGCCGAATTCCATTGGCGTCCCACCAGCTCTTCTTATACCGGCTTTAACCGCCTCAGCGACGGAATTAAGCCCAGCATGCCCTGGGACGACCTCATTAGCAGAATTGGCAATGCCGATGATCGGATGTCCAATCTCATTATCCGTTAAACCGAGCGCCTTCATAAGGGAACGGTGTGGCGCTCGGGTTACCCCGGTTTTCATCGAGTCACTTCTCATGGTTTCTCCTTCGATTATCCGTTCTATCGTCCTCCCTCTCCCACCATCGTTCATTTCCTCCCTGAAAAGAAAGAAATGTGAGGACTTTGGGGATAAAAAAAACCCGCTATCCTTAGTTAACACGAGATAGCGGGCTTAATCGGCGTTTGAATGGACCCCTTATGGCTCCCCGCCTGCACCGGCTATCCCGGAGCAGATAATAATAGCGATAATAATAATTATGATCTTCGGGATAGCCACGGTTATTTGAGCCTTATCATTAAGGGAAAAAGGAGCCATGAAGTATATCCCACAATAACGATTTCTACCAAACATAAAATAACAATTCGTTTTTGTCAAGGGTTAAATGCAAATTTTTTTCGCCTACCACCTTTTGACCTAATACCCGGAGAGTTTTAGAACTCCCCATCGTCCTCTTGGCGGATTACCCTCGCATTCGCCCGTTTAGGTGGGATCGCTAAAATCGTAGCTCAGAAACGAAATGAGTATTCTTTCGATTGAATAGGAGTACCCGATGAGGTCCTCTTATTTCTTTCCCCGGGATACCTTATCCCAGCAGAGCCACTCACAATCCTGACCGCTGTAGTCCATCAGGAGTGGATTGTTGCAGTTGATACTGTGCAGGACCTTCTTCCCCCTCTCAACCCGCCATTCAACCAAGAGCGCCGTCTTTCCCCTCCCCTCGGGGCATTCCATGGGCCGAATAACCCTTCTGGACTTCTCCGTCATGGCCCATCCTCCCTATGATGAATACCTAATGATATCTCATAAAGGACAAAAATTCAAAGCATCTGCCTCTGGAGTCTCCGGGTATCCCTGTGGATCCCGTTTGCCCTTGAGCGCGAGCTCCGGGCCGATTCTTGGTCGAATTCCCTGGAGCGAACATTAAAGAATATTAGCTAAAGCTGGATTTCAGATTATGAATTAATTACCCCTTGGCCCCAGGTGGGATAAGGGAATTGAAAGGCGGGTGGGGCGTTTTCATCGGTAGAAACGGTTTTATATCAAAGACTCGGTCCTCGCTGCGATGTAGACCCGGTTTGGTTCATCAAGACCCGTCCCCCTTGACACATGGTGACGCAGGCTCGAACGCCGATATTCTCCTACAAGGGAATCCAACCTTCCTATGTCCACCTCGTTCATACCTTTTCCCTTCGTGAGGTATTCCATTGCGAGCACGATCATCTCATATCGCTCTGTCCGTAATACCCTTTCCATATCTTCCCTATTGTCATGGAGAAATTGGGAGAGCTTTTCGCGGTTGATCTTCAAGCTCTCGTACCCGAAATCGATTCTCTTCCATAAGGAGCTCATCTCCGCCCCGCCGCCGATAGGCTTGGGGTACGGATGAATAATGTTTTTTGAAACCCTTCCGTCGTCCGGGTCCGAAGTATCCATCAGCACATCTATTCCAGCACGGTGAAAATGCGTCACGAAGCTGCCCCAATCATGGAGTTGGACAAGGGTCCGATTCCCCGTAAGATCAATGTATTCCCATGGGAAACCCTCCGTGCCAAAAGCCCACTCATAGAGGTATGCTTCGGATGGCTTCTCCCCAACCTTGCTTATTGAACCCAACGGCCGGGGAATATGGGCGTACGTGTATACTCCCTTTCTAAAAAAGTAATCTTCCATTTTCTTGACAATGGTGTGCCTTAAGAACAACCTGTGGGCGGATTTAGGCGAGGGATTAAATTCCTCTCGCAAAGCAGAAGCCACTCCCTCGTTGGTAATAATTGTCCCCCCGATACCGGGAAATTCCGTTCTCAATTCCACGCACACCGTCGCTGTAGCCCCAATTCCCCCCTCACATACGAATTCTATGACGCCTTTTTTTTCTTCACTCCTTTCTTGCATTTCTCCCCCTGCGTAAGTGGCAAAAACAGTATCAGGTAACCTCCCTATATGGTGTTATGGAAACGGGGCCCCCTACAAAATATATTATGCCTTTTCACGCGCGATGTAAAGCCATGAGAATGGAACCAGAGCGTTCTCAGTCCATCCGATTGAAAAGGCTGAGCGGAAAGACCTATAGGTTCCCCGCTGGACGAGTGTCCCGATAGCCCGAAATCCGAGGACAAACGAGAGAAACCTGGTCCCAAAGGATTCCCGTGACTAGACTCGAGATGTCGGTCTCATTTTCGCCACCTTCGTCGGTAAGCTGCTAACTGGGCCGAGAGCAACTTTCTCTATTGTAATCCGCGGAAGCCACAGGGAGGGCGAGGCAGGAAATAATCCGACCATCCGTGGGTCCCGAGATCGGAGCACGATCCTCAAAGATTGATACCAGGCCAGCCCGCGATCGGATCGGTAGAGCGGACAACATGCATACCAGCATCAGAATATCTCTGAAAGGCTGCAGCCGCTTGATCCGTATAGTCCACAATGCCAGGAACGACGACTGGAGAGGAACAATCTTCTAACAGATAGACTTTCTCAGCCATCTTCTTGTCAACCGTCACAATCTCGTTCAAGAGGTCGTCAATTGTCCAGGCAACGCAATGACTCTTGGCCTGTCCAGTGATAACAATTGCATCAAATTCCAGAAGTTTCTTGATGAACTTCTCATTTTTTTGAGCAATCTGTTCACCCTCCGCATCCTCTAGCACCTCCGGTCTAAGAACCGAATAATTCTCAGTGAGCGGATTACCCCCTTTGACTTGAAAATCCGGCTGACTATAACGGGCAATGCTATGGAAGAAAATGGCCTCCTCGATTGATGAAACGAGCGCATGGCCGATTCCTCCAAGCATGGCGTGGTATGGCCAGATGGTGAGATCGTATTTACCACCTTCTTTCAGTGTACGCGTATAGTGGCGCAAGAATCTTTGACCGTACCTTTCCGTGACTCCAAGGCTGGCAGTAAGTTTGGGGTTAAATTTCCAAACACCTTGTTCAATATCCTCTTCAGAGATAAGGGTGAAAGGTGCTGGATGCTCCCCCTTCTTGTTCACAAGGAAGATGCTGTGGAAAATCTGCATGGCCTGATGTGTATCCATTGTTGGACATATCTCAGTAATCACGTTGAGATTGCGATACAGGAATTCGCACACCCTTCGATTGTCATCCACTGCTCCTGTTCCCGTGCGCCCGCCAACATACAGTTCAAATTCCGGGATGCAAAAGGTATTCTGCACATCAACGAGCGTCAGCGAGATTCTGAACGTGTCATGACTAGCGGGAAGCACCCTTTGTTGCGCTGCCCATTTTTCAGCATCTTCGGCGCGTTCCTGATAGGGAACCTTCCATACTTCTCCCACTTTCTCTGGGTTGAAATGAGGAGGAATAG
>JBGVTJ010000199.1:0-5671 GCA_041862515.1 Thermodesulfobacteriota bacterium
CGTCGATCTTCACGGTTACCGTATCAGAATAATCCTGGTAAAAAACACAGACACACCCGCACCACTCTAACCCACCATGGTCAGAGGCTACTTGTTTGTTATCCCTCCGTTCTAATATCCTCGTTTCGCCCTTTTTAGCTGGCTGATGACATACCAAAAAAGGGAGGAGGACAACCCGAGATTAAGAGGTCCAGGGTTTTTCTCACCGTTTCGATTACGTTTTCTCCCCGTTGTGTCGCAACCTTGGCATTTTTCATTGGACGCTCCAATTGAACTCGTCCCTACAGGGGCTCTCCCGCATCCAATGCCATCAGTTCCTATTCAGGCCTATTGGGCCTCATAACCAAACAGCACCAAAATCCGCGCCGCTGACCATCTCCCGATAGGCAGCCAGTATCCCTGGTGCAGGATGATCCGGCCGCTTCGGGGACACCTGTTGCCGATTGCGGAGTTCTCGGTCCGAGACGAGGAGTTCGATCTTCTTCTCGGGTACGTTAATTTCGATCATGTCGCCATCCCGGACGTAGGCAATAGGACCTCCTTCCCAGGCCTCGGGACAGACGTGACCAACACAGGGTCCTCGGGTTGCACCAGAGAAGCGGCCGTCAGTGATCATGGCCACCGAGGTGTGCAGTCCCATACCGACCAGCATGGCTGCCGGGATGGAAAGTTCCCGCATCCCGGGTCCACCCTTGGGTCCCTCGTAGCGCACCACCAAAACCGACCCAGGTTTAATTTGCTTGTCCAGCATGAACCGCCGCACGTCCTCCTCTGAATCAAATACAATTGCAGGCCCGCTATGAACGAGCATATTGGGGACGACCCCGCTCTTTTTGACCACAGAACCTCGAGGTGCCATGTTGCCCCGGAGAATGGCAAAGCAGCCGTCAGGTGACAGTGGGTCCGAAGCTGCCTGGATGATCCTTCCGTCAGGGTCAGGGGCAGATTTTAGTACATCTCTCAATCTTCCTCCCATGGCGAGAGGCAGATCAAGGTCAAGACTGCCCTGGATAGCCTTCAGCAGGGTAGCTACGCCACCGGCTTCATGGTAGTCGTTGATATTGAACTCGGAAGATGGTTTGAACGTGGCCACGACGGGAACGGATGCCTGGATCCGATCGAAGCGATCCAGGTCAAGGTCATCCTCGGCAACGGAAGCGAAGGCCATCAGGTGGAGTGCGGCGTTAGTGGAGCCACCTGATGCGGAGATGTATTTGATTCCATTTTCCAGGCTGAGATGGTTCAGGAAATTACGTATAGATCGTCCTTCTCGGACCAAAGTGACAACACGTTCACCCACATCACGGGCCTGGCGGAACTTGGCTGCATCGAATGCTAGCATGGTGGAAGATCCGAAGGGGGCGAGGCCTGTCGCTTCTAGGAAGCATCCCATGGTGTTGGCAGTGCCCATCATGGAGCACGTGCCAGGTGATGCACAGAACCGCTCCTGCCAATCCAAAAAGGTAGCCTCATCAATTTCGTCCGTGCTTTTTTTGCCGATAGCCTCTTTGAGGTCTGATGTTACTGCGTTACGGTCCTTGAGACGGCACGGTAACATAGCTCCAGCGGTGAGAAAAATCGCCGGCAAATTCAGCCGAATGGCAGCCATGACCATGCCGGGAATGATCTTGTCACAGGAGGCGAGCATAACCATTCCCTCGAAGCCATGTGCCCGGACCATCGCTTCTATTGAAGCCGCGATCAAATCGCGTTGAGGCAAGATGTAATGCTGCCCAGGTCCCTGGGCCATGCCGTCGCAGGGTGCCGGCACGTTAAATTCGCCCGGTGAGCCTCCAGCCGCCCAAATTCCCTCCTTGACACGGAGGCCCAACTCCTTGAGAGGCTGATGGCCAGGGTTTACGTCGGTCCAGGAATTGACCACGGCAATCTGTGGCCTGTCCAGATCCTTCCGGCGATACCCCGCTGCGTGCATCAACCCGCGATAGTATGCCTCGGTGATCTCTTCAGGCCTGCCTCGATGTTCAACCATTACGCTACCCCCTTCTTTCGAAACTTGACGTCTAAGATACGCTCAAAGACTTTGATCATGGCACCCTTACTCTCTTCGCCCAAACCTTGATTCAGGGCCATCTGGTAGGTCGTCGTTGCGCTCTGAACGAGGGGCAGAGGGATCTTTTCGTTCGTGCAGATTTCGGCCGCGCTGATCATATCCTTGTAAGCCAACTTGAGAGGATAGCCTTGGTCGAATCGGCGTTCAAGGGCAAGGGGAAGGAAGAACTCCGCGGCAAAGCTTCGCCCCGTCCCCGTGGTGACCACTTGGGTAACTCTCTCAGGATCCAGACCGAGCTTGACCGCCATGGGGAGGACTTCCGCGATGGCCGCACAGCTGATGTTGAAAAGGAGTTGGTTGATCAATTTGGTGAGTTGGCCACTGCCGATCTCTCCCATATAAATGATCTTGTTACCAATGGCGTCGAACACGGGGCGAACTTGTTCAAAAATCGCTTCCTCACCGCCGAACATGACGGTTAGCTCAGCCTCCCTGGCCCTCGCTTCCATGCCGGAAATTGGTGCGTCGGCGAAGTGGATCCCCCTTTCTTGAAGGCGCCGGGCGATATCCAGAGTTGGGAGATACTTTATCGTGCTCAAATCGACCACGATCAGACCTGATTTTGCACCATTGACCATGCCATCTCGGCCAAAAATGACCTGTTCCACAATCTCGGTATTAGGGAGAGAGAGGAATACCCAATCCACCTGGGCGGCCAGATCACCTGGGTTTCGGCTTGAACTCGCCCCTTGATCCGTCAGAAATTTCATCGCTTGCTGATCGATGTCAAAGACGGTCAGATCGAAACCCGCCTTCATCACGTTCCGAGCCATCCATTTGCCCATCGTTCCCAGACCGATAAATCCAACCTTCTTATTCATCTCATCCCTCCTACCATATAGTTTCGGGGACACGTGGAGGCCGAATCTGAAGGCACCTCACGGTCATGTGGATTTAGAAATGTAGAGCTTATGAGATGGAACGTGGGAGAGCCTGCATGCGTGGCAGATAGATACCCCCGTGTGTTCCTTCCCCACGTTTACATGCCCAGTATATGAGCTGGGTTATCTGAGACCATGGTTCGGATATCCCGTTCAGCGACACCGAAATTCAGCATGTCCTTAATATAGATTCCCATCTGTTGGACAGGCACTGGGTTCAACCATTGTCCGGAGTCTGTTGACATGATGCAGTGCTTTGGTCCGACAGCCTTGATGCCGTTATACAAATCCTCAAGCTTAATGGGGTGTGACACTTGACGGGTGACATCGTTGTAGGTGTGTTCTAAATAGGTAGCACCGATATCCAACATCTCCTTCATATCGTTCACGCTGTAATTGCAGAAGCTCGCCAGAGGATGTGTCACAAGGATTTTTTTAACCCCTCTCTTAGTCGCCTCTCGAACGGCGGCTTTGGCTTCATTGACGCTGACGTGGCCGGTGCCGAGGATTACGTCTCTTTCTGCAATCAGGTCAAAAATGGGATAGAGGTCCTCTTTCAGGGTGCGATCTTTCTTGAGAAGATAAATGCCTTGAACGTCATCTCTAATCCCTCCCGCCAAATGTGCTACATGACTCTTGTGCTGGACGAACTTCTGGGAATGTAACGTGGGTAGCCACACCATTTTCGTCCCTAACTTCAGGGCAATATCAACAGCATGAATGTTCAACCCCCCTACGGAGAGATTCAAGGCAATCCCCCCAAAGACGGGGAAATTCGTCTCGTCCGATGCAATCTTGGCCTGTCCTCCAGTCATAATAAAATGGTTTTTAACCAAAATTGCTCGCATACCATTTTCTTTTGCATGCCGGGCCAATTCCATGACATTGAGTATCCTGGGATAGATATCTGGGGCCGAATGGATATGGATGTCTATGGACCCCTCCAGTAAATCCAACACCTTTTTTTCGAAACCCAACCGCATAAATTATCTCCCTCCATTACAGCGTTCATTCGCTTTCTGCTTCATATTGAAGACAATCCACTTTATTTATGAAGAGATAGTTTTTGTTATCAGTAAACAACATCAGTGTCAATAAAAAAGACGCTGGAGTTTCCTGAGTTTCTGGAGAACACCGTTGTCCATGAACGTAAATTGCTGGAGAAGTTGGGGACCCATCGAGGGTGAGCAGGCTTCGACGTGAATCCTCGACCCTGAGCTCGGACCGAAGGGCTCAGCCGAACGTAAGGGGAAAGCCAGCCCTTTAGAGGCTGGAAGGGGTAAGTATTCCCCGCCTGCGAACCCCGAAAGGGTCACTTCGGAAGCAGTGAAGCGAAGGGACAGCGGTGTTCACTTATGAAAAATAAAATCTGCTTTGTAATCAGAAGGGTACAAAAATATTCCGCATAAAAATCAGGAAACTCCAAAAAAGACGCTGATTTCAACCTAAGTCGTCCTTCTTCAGTGCCGGTATCCGTAGTTTGGTTGAATTTGTTTGGCCTCAAAAGAAAAAGGCTTATCCTTCCAATTATTCAGTGACATTGGGGATTCGTCCCCCTAAACGAGATGATAAACCTTGAGTAAAGTAAAACCGGCGAGCAAACTCTTTGTCCAAGGGAGATTGTCAGGGAACAACGTGCAAAGTCCTTCGGGTGGTTACCGGAGATCTTCGATGCCCTTGAGAGATGGCTGAAGAGGCTGCCAGTGTGGATGAGATCGGCAAAGCCATAGTGAGTTTAATCATAGTTGGTGTCATCCATAAGAATAGAGATTTTTTAAGAAATGAGAGCTGGCACCCTCCTTATTGAGAGGCGGATCGATGGGCGAAGACGAACTTCTCGATGGCTTCAAAATATTGATCCATTCCCACCATCATCAGGTCATTGTGATTGGCATTGGGAATGATCAGGAGTTCCTTCTCCTTAGCTCCGGAGGCGTTGTGGAGCTGAATCCCCTCATCCAAGGGAATGATATGATCGTATTGGGAGTGAATGATGAGGGTGGGAATGGAAATTGTCTGGATCTTTTTGAGGTTGAAGGAACCTATTTCCTCCTTCGCCCCTTTTATGGAAACACCCAACCGTGATAGGAGCCCAAAGGTATCGGCAAAACCGCTTTCAACGATCAATCCATTCATCTCCCTTTGGTAATGGAAGGCCAGTTCGATGGCCGATGCGCTTCCAAGGGAACGGCCCATCAAAAAGAGGGGCTCCTTCGACCTCCTTTCCTTGAGAATGCCCTTAAACCCCTGGAAGACTTTGTGGGCATCGCGGATCATGCTCGTCGCGGTGGGATTTCCTCCGCTCATGCCATATCCCCGGTAGTCGGCCACAAAGAAGTTGATCTTCCTGCGGTTGTATAGGGGGGCGATGGGATCGTAGTCGCTGGCAATCTCCCCGTTGCCATGGAAATAGAGGATGTTAGTGGAATCCGTATCCACCCAATAGAACTTGCAGCCGATGGATATGCCTTCTTCCACCCCAATAAAATGGACCGACGCATTGGAAGCCGATGGAGTATCCTGCAAATCCCTTCGAGGGTAGAACATGACCTGGAGCACCTGAGGATGGTCGAAAATCGAAAGATCGCCCTCATCTTTGTCCATAAAACATTCCTCCGCGTTATGTCGTTTTTCGGCCAATGGCAATATTCCAGTGGAGGGACGGCCCATTATATTTTTACATCCATAGGATCACGCTTGAAATCATCAGGGCCGTCGT
>JBGVTJ010000200.1:0-14147 GCA_041862515.1 Thermodesulfobacteriota bacterium
CTGTCGGATGACGGTCCATAATTTCGGCAACTGTTCCTTCGGCAATCCCTTCAGCCCCTCCCGGGCAGCTATGAAATGGACCATCATCCCCACCCCTAAGAAGTAGAGAATTGCCGGAACAGCAGCCAGTTTAATGATCTCTAAATAAGGGGTATCCGTAAATGCCGCAATGAGGAATGCTGATGCGCCCATAATCGGGGGGAGGAACTGACCTCCAGTGGATGCCGCTGCCTCAATGGCTGCCGCAGTATGGGGTTTATACCCTGTTCTCTTCATCATGGGAATGGTATAAGACCCTGTAGCCACGGCATTGGCAGCTGAAGACCCGGTAATCGACCCAATAAACCCGCTGGAAACAACGGCTATCTTCGCTGGACCCCCCCTCGTGCCGCCCGCGACTGCACGCGAAAAATCCTCGATAGCGGATCCTGCGCCTGCCGACTGAAGAAAGGAGGCGAAGACGATGAAGGGAAATATGAAGGTAGCATAAGTATTGGTTACAATGCCGTATATCCCTCCCATGCTAACCCCGAGAAATTCGAAAATCCTGTCCCACTTATAACCATAGTGAGCCAATATCCCGGGCACATAGGGGCCATAATACGCGTAGAGCAGGAAAAGCGCTGCCAGTACCGGCAGGACATATCCTACCACACGCCGGCCCATCTCGAAGGAGAGAACAATCAAAATGGCGCCCGTTATGATGTCAATGCGATTGGGATTTCCGATGCGATAAGCATACGAGGGATACTCTACTATCCAATAACCTATCGTAATAATGGCGAGGAGGCCCAGCACCCAATCCAGCACCGGTACCTTATCCCTCGCCGTAGCTTTCCCGAGGGGATAAAGGAGGAAGCAGAGCACCATGGTAAACAGAAGGTACCCACCACGATGGAGTTCTGAGGAGATGAAACCAAAACCACTCGTGTAGATGAAGAGCGAGGAAAATCCCGCGGCAACGAGACTGGCGATTAGGGCCGTTTTCCCACGCAACCGCCGCATTTTGGTTTCGATTTCTTCAACAACGGGCTTACTCATCGGCAAACCCTCTCCCGTGGAAACGATCATGCCACCAAAAAAGAGCAATTTAGGGCACCGCCCACAGTCCGGGATACCATTTTCCCGTCTCTGACCACGAATGGACGGTGCCCTAATCAAGCGCTGGTCATCTTACTTCTCGATTAACTCCGGGGGAATAGCCTCGCCTTTCTCCTTCCAGAATTTCACTGCTCCAGCGTGCAGCGGAATCCCCATTGATTTCATGGGTTCCAATGAGGGACTCAATGTCGTCCACTGTCGATGGATCCTCCCGAGCGTCTTTGCATTCTTGGGATCAAAGGCGACCTTCATCAGTTCATAGATCATTTTGGGTTTCGCCTTCTTGTGCGCGGCCCAATATACCAGAAAGGCTATGCATGGGTATTCCTTCTTCCACGTCTTGTACACCCCTGCCGGCATAATGCTCTTGCTGTAAGCAGGAAATTTCGCAAGTACCTTTTTGAACTCCTCGTCGCTCAGCTCAATGAGACGAATCTTTTTCATCGCCTCCACCGTCACAATAGCGGGCATGGGTGCACTGCTGAAGCTGATTGCTCCAACCTGACCATCGAGCAATCCTCGGCCGCATGCGTCGAACGTCCAGGATTCCGGCTTAACCTGATCCCAGATACCAATGGCCCTCATGATATTCTCCGAATTAACTGCGGCGCCACTTCCTGCCGCACCGACGCAGACTATTTTCCCTTTAAGATCCGCCATTGTTCTTATGTCACTATCGTCGAGCACAACGAAGTGGTGCCAGCTTTCATAAACCCCGGAGAGCATGCGGTAATCCTTGAATGGGCCCTCCTTTTCGAAGAGACCAACACCATTATAGTTATCATAGGCCGTCAAGGAATGGGTCAGCCATGTATCCAGCTCGTGCTTCCTTCCCAACCGGTTGTTATCAGTAGACCCACCCGTGGCAATGGGTGTCACATTGAGGTCCTTGAGCTCTTTATTCATAACTGCTGATATTCCCCCAACCATGGTGAACCAAGATCCTCCGGGATTGCTGCCCCCGAACCTTACGAATTCCCGTCTCGCCTCAGCTGTGTCGACCATGACACCGATCGTGAGGGAACAGATAACCAGACTGGCAATTGCCAACCATGCGATACTGCTGAGATAGTGATGTCTTTTCATGTGAGGGATCCTCCTTTCTTTGTCAAGTTTATTCCATCCTAAGATGGCCCTGTGATTTCCTCTGGACTTATCGGTTTCACCTCCTTCCCTTCGTAAAACTGAGCAACTCATACCTTGGTCTGCCGTTTTTGTCAAGAAGAATTTCCCGGAATCCCCCAAAATCTCCCAGTTTGCCGCTCAAGATCGATAATATAGCCGGCGAACAGAACTGTACTAGCCTGCCACATCATTCCCATAATCATGGGAAATCTGATAAGTCTTTCCACAACTCCAAGCTCCTGGCTAAAAGTATCTTGACAAAAATCCCCCCCTGATACTATTCAGGTATAGAATAACGCCTCAAACAATATCGATATTTAAGGAAAGGAGAACTCAGATGGAGATCGCAGAAACATTTGCTAAATTTGTTGTTCACACTGAATTTAACGATATGGACGAGAGCGTCATCGAATACGTGAAGAAGTTGACGCTCAAGCAAGTCATGGGAATGCTTGTCGGCTCAGCTGCCCCCACTTCCAAGAAGTTCATACGATACGCCAAGGATAATCTCGGAAGGCCGGAGTCCGGAGTATACGGTTGTGGTTTCAAGACGGATGTGGCCCAGGCAGCCCTGATCAACGGGTTTTTTGGGCACGCATCGGAGATGGAAGACGATCAATTTCCCGGCGGTGGCATTAGCGACGTGACAACCTGGCCGGCTTTGTTGACCGCGGCTGAGAAGTGTAAGCTTTCTGGGCAGGAGATAATGGCGGCCCTCTATGTAGGGCAGGAGATGCAGAACAGGATCGCGATGTGGGCCTCGGTGGGAACGGATCCCATCGGAATCTGTAACCTCCCATTTATCGGGATCTACGGGGCTACGGCGAGTTGCGCTCGGGCATTTGAATTGACCGAGGAAGAAACCAAGGCATCTTTCGGTCTGGCGATGGTGCAGGGACTCGGTTATATCCACACCTGGGGGACGGACGCCCATTTCTATGAATCAGCCACCGTATGTCGCAATGCGGTTGTGAACACCATTATGGCGAAGAATGGCGCCACGAGCAATCCCGTAATCGAAAAGTGCCTAGACATGCTCACCGGCGGTGATAAGAACATCGAATTTGACAAGATGACCGAGGGATTGGGAAAGGCACCCTTCTATACCAATAACACCTGGATTAAGAAGTGGGGGTTTTGCTTTTGGAATCACAATTTTGTTGATGTGCTGGCCGATCTCATGAGAGAGAACAAGGTCAAACATACGGATATAGAGGAAGTAGTGGTGCATTTTGATGAGCTAAGATTTATCATTGATCGCCCAGAACCGAAGAATGCGGAAGACAGTCGGTTCAGTATTCAGCATATCTTGGCTTACCAGATGATCAACGGAGAGTGTGGACTGGAGACCTGTAAGGAAACGGCTGTGCATAATCCACGGATAGCGAAGGCGAGGAAGAAGGTAAAAGTCGTCTACCACCCAGAGTATCCAAAAAGATACTTTGCGGGAGAAGGTCGTCTGGATTTAAAACTCAAAGGGGGAAAAACCCTCACGGGTGCCATGGATCAACCCTATGGGGGGCCGAAGTATCCCTTAACCATGGATCAGGTGGTGGATATTTATCGCAAGTATTGCAAAGGGATCCTCTCGGAGGCCCATATCGAACGGACCAAAGACATCATTCTAAATATGGAGAATGAGCCGGACCTCCAAGAACTGTTCGATATCTGCACCTTCAGGCATTTGGTAAAATAATCCGCGCTCGTTTCCCAAATTCAGCTACACACCGATGTGCGCAGGAACTGAGCATCGCTCCCGAAAAGGATAGATGTGAAAACTTCCCGAGCCTACTGAGAGTCGAAGGCACGCTCACCCCGCTGCTTGAGCAACTGCTCGGGTCCCGGCGGTGCGTAAATCACTACGTAGGTAAGATCTTCTTCGCGAGCAACATCGAATTTGTGCATTACATTCGGGGGAGCAAATATCGCCATCTCGGGCCCCACCTCGGTGGGTTTACCGCCGATATACATCGTCCCTCTGCCGGAGAGTATGAAGAAACAATGTTCTTCTGGATGCTTGTGCTCCGCGCCCTTTGCTCCGGCCCTCATCGTATTCACTAACAGAGAAAAATTCTTGGCACCACTCGTTTCGCCGTCGATGAGAATTCGAAATGTCCCCGCGCCGCCGTGCAACACCCCTGTTACCGCATCCTTCAGAGCCACGACAAATCTTTTCTCCATTCCCGTTCCCTCCCTTTTGCTCCTGTGTACCGATGTCTTCAAACCGGTTTAGAACTCCTAACCTTTTATCCGATTAGACATTCTTTTCCAATATGTCTGTCAAGATTTTTCGGGCTCTATCAAAATTATGCTATTTCTATCGAATAACTCCTCACTTTGATTATTCCACTCTTTCACCGAGAATCTCGAATCTAAACGGGATCATGGATGAACCACGACCTTCATGGCACCACCTATCCTCTCAACGAAGGTTTTAAAGGCTTCGTCGATCTGATCCAGTGGGAAGGTGTGGGTGACGAGTGGTTCGCCGGTAATCTTCCCTTGGGCCATGAGGGCAAGGGACCTACCCACGCTCATTCTCCCCTCACCTCGGACGGTATATATGTTGATCCCATTGCGAACCGCTATGGAAATATCAGCGGTAATGGGCCCCTTGTAGAAGGCGAGGATCGAAATCTTACCACCCTTGCGGGTCATCTCCAGGGCCTCCTGGAGGGAAGTATCACCGCCTGCGGCCTCGAGTACCAGATCTGCTCCCAAGCCATCCGTGAGCTCCAGGACCTTCTCAACCGGTTTCTCCTTTCGGGTATTGACAACATGATCGGCCCCGAGCTTCTTTCCCAGCTCAAGCCTTTCATCCCTGGTGCCCGTGAGGATCACCTTTCCCGCGCCGAGGGCCTTGCATAACTGTACGCTCATGAGCCCTATCGGTCCGGGACCAACGACCGCCACGGTATCTCCAGGGATGTACCCTCCCGCCATATCGATCCCATAGATGCACGTTCCGGCAGTCGTTATCGTCGTGGACTCGTCGAAGGAGATGTTATCGGGCAATTTGTGAAGGGTGTTTACGTGGTTGGCCGCATACTCGGCAAATCCCCCATTTGTAGTAAAGCCGTTGGCACGATGTCCTTTCTGGGTGTTACCATAGTTGAGGCACGCGGTATAGTGGCCCATGATGCAGTTCTTACAGCGACCGCACCCCTTGTGTATTTCTACCGCAACTCTGTCTCCGGCCTGAAATTCGTCAACGGTTTCCCCCGTTGCCACAACCGTTCCGGCATATTCATGGCCTATTATGAAATCCCCAAAAGGCGGTTGGTTCGGCAACCCGTGGCCTATCACCTTGACATCCGTCCCACAAATCCCGCAGGCATTAACCCTCAGCAAAACCTCATCGGGGCCCGAGGATGGAACATCCCGTTCCTCTACTCTCACATCATTGAAGCCATAAAGCACAGCTGCTCTCATTTTTTTTGGAATATTCATGGAACACCTCCCTACTCTACAAAATCCATATCTTGAGGGATATGTGAAGCTATGAAGGCGATCTTGGCGGTATCCTCCACCAAATCCGTAAGATAGTACGCGGTCTTCAAGTCCGGCCCAATGGTAAGGACTCCATGCTCCTTCATGAGCATGGCTCTCACTCCTGGGTGCTTCTCTAATGCCTCACAAACAAATTCATAAAGCTCCCGTGATCCCGGAAGGGCGCTTTCCACCCAGGGTACGTCCTTCAGGACGACACGGCTCGAGACGGTTACCAAAGGAAGGGGTCTCCCCTTATTCGAGAAAGCGGTCGCATAGGGAGGGTGGAGGTGGGCAACCGCCATTGCATCATCGCGAAGCCGGTAAACGGCAAGATGGAAGTTTACCTCCTTCGATGGTTTGAGTCCCGAAGGAGCATCAAGAATCGCGCCCTCAAGGTTAAGCAAGATGTTAACCCCCGGCTCGTCATCTCCGAGGGATACACCGCTTGGTGTTATGAGGACCTTATCAGTATCGGGGACCCTAACGCTGATATTTCCACCTGCACCACTGACGAGGCCCCGGTTAAATGCCCTCCTCGAAAACTCGGAAAGCTCCTCTCTCAGGGAAGCAATCCTTTCATCCTCTCCTTTCCTCATCGACCCATCCCCTCCACAAGCTCTGCCAATACGCGTACGCACACGTCGGCAAATTGAGGATCGTTAATATGGACATCGATCTCCTCATACCGAATATGGCTTTTGAGATGGCGCCTCAGAGCTTTAACCAAGATCTTATTTCCACGAGGATCATGCAGCGGGCCACCCTCTCGTCCGTAAACCGACCACCCTCTTCGGGGAACCAAAACCGCGGTCGGTCCATGAGCTTCGTTTAACCTTTCAGCCATAACTTTGCCCACCTGAGCCATCTCCTCCCCGGAAACCCTCATATTCCCATTGCAGGGATTGTGCATGTAGATCTTTCTCCTCCTCATTCCCGGGGGAATAGACTCCCTGGGTCCGAAACAGACATACTCCAGAGCTCCTGTGGATACCACCTGGGGAATCCCCATTAGCCCGGCAGCACACAATCTCCCCGGCCGAACGGGAACATAGGCTCCTACCCCCACTACTTCCTCTGTAACCTCGTGGGGAGTTAAGTCGAGAACGGCATTGATGAATCCGGCTTCTATGAGTTCCTCCATCGCCGAGCCGCCAGCGCCTGAGGCGTGGAATGCAACAACCTCAAATCCTCTTTCTCGAAGGAGCCGCGTTGCCCGGCTCACCGCGGGCTCCGTATTGCCCAAAGCGGTTACCGCGACTGTTCGCTCACCTTGCCTCAATGAAATCCGCTCGCCGCCTTCCACCATTCCCAGGAGACCGGAGACGGCATTGGCGAGTACGGATCTGGTTACCGGATTCGGTCCACCTACGAGATCGCCCACGGAGAACATCACGCCGATGTCCTTGTGCCCGATATACGGACGAATATCCCCAGAGGCAACGGTAGATACGAGGAATTTAGGGAATCCGATGGGAAGGGGCCTCATGGCCATAGAGGCTATGGCCGACCCCTGGTTACCACCTATTCCAATAACCCCATCCAACCTCTCTTCCTGCAATAAGTTGAGGAGTGATCTCCCGGCCCCCTCACCCATTGCTTCCATAACCCGATCCCTCTCCCCGGTTTGGAGGAGGCTGGAAAGCTCACACCCGGCTAGTCGGGCAACCTCTTGGTTGTCAATATCCGGTTTAACCCCGGGAGGACCGAGGGGCGCCACATCGATAAGGATGGCGGAGTGACCCCGGGCCTCAATAAGCCCCTTCATATAGGCCACCTCTTCTCCCTTGGTATCCAGGGTTCCAAGAATGGCGATCTCCCTTTTCGTCATGCCTTTTCAGGAATACCCCTTCCACGGTCGATTGGGGCTAGATTTATTCTCTCAATTTTCCCAAGAATGCATGCCTGGCATGCAATTCCAATTGTATGCCTCACGACTCCTCTCAAGCCCGATCCTTGAATAATCTGGCTTCTTGAGGGACCTTGATCTTGAACTTTTTCACTTCCTCGAGAAAGGCGGCAAGGGCCTCACCGGAAATCTGAAAATATTTCTCCCCTTTCTCTTTGCTTCCCCGAAAAGGGTTTCCAATGGTCGATGTATCAGAATATTCATGATGCTCCATAGGTACCCATATATTTTCAGCTCCTGAGAAGGTGACAAAACCAGAACCGTCATGCTTGCTAAATTTATCTCCCATCCATCGGGGAGGATGGGTCTTATCCTGGACTGCCTTATCCATATCAATGAGGGATTCATCCCACGCCATGACCGTGCTCGTTTCGATCTCCCCCGCGTGCCAACCTGGAGTTTCCTCGGGTGGCCCATCAATGATATCTCCTAAAAGGGAATAGGTTCTTTCCGTGGGTGTCTTATACCAGCAGACAAAACATTCAGTATCATATCGGATTCGGCGAAGGACGTCATCGATGACCTTTGAATTGCTCCCATGATGGGTGACAAAAACGATCTTGTTGAAACCATGATACACCATACTCATGGCCAGATCATAAACGACAGCTCGATAGGTTGAACCAGAAAGGGTCAAAGTGCCATTCCCCTGGCCCACTTCTCCCATGTGGTGCGGCGAATATCCCACGGGAATAATTGGAGTGTGAGGAGTCTCCGCCAGTTGGGCAGCAATACGAACAACGCCCATGGTAGTCATTGAATCGGTCCCCAGGGGACAATGAGATCCGTGTCTCTCCAGAGAACCCATGGGAATCATGATGGTGTCGTTAACCTTGAGAATCGCACCCAATTCGTCGTAACTCATCTCAAATGTGTTCCAGCTTTTTCTTCTCGGCATAACTGATCCTCCTTCAATGCTGTTTTCGATAATATCTTCTCATGTTGCCAACGGATGAAGATTTTTTCTTAAGAATCGTAAATAATGGTCAGCACGGTGTAGGGGTAAACTATGAAAAACTTTTCATAAACCTTATACGAAAAGGATTTATCAAGAGAATATCAACTGGAGTTTCCTGATTTCTTCGGGAGAAACCCCGCTGTCCCTTCGCTTCTGTGCCTCGTGGTCTGTTGCCCAAATTCCCTTTCGCTCACTGGAAAGAATTTTGGACCACTCTAGAGTTCGCTTCACTGCAAATCCAAAACTCGCCCTCTGGGCTCAGACATTGGATTTGCGGTCGTTTCGCTTCACTAAGAATGGGTAGCCAAAATTCTTTAATGTTCGCTCCAGGGAACCAAGGCAACGGCCTGTTCCGACGTGATCCTTCTCCCGCAGATTACGCTCAGGGAGACCGGCGTTCACCTTGAAACCCCAGAATCTCATTAGGAATCAATATGTTACACAAATGTTAGTTTGAAAATCCAGGAAACTCCAGAATATCAAGAAATTCGGCCTTCCGAGGGTCTTCGATCTCATCCCTTCTTTCAAGTAAGCCTCATGGGATGGAACGCTCCCCAGTATTTTCCTCGCATGCATTTGGCTCAAGGGTAATCTATTACTGATTGGGTCCCGTTACCGCCTCCTTCCCAGCCTTTACATTCTCGGCAATTTCCCTAAACTCTTCTTTGGTGAGAAGCCGTTTCAAATCGTGGGACCTCAGCTTAACCTGGGTGATGACAGCCAGGACTTCCTCTTCGGTGAGCTCGATGCCCAGTTCTTGCGACCAGACGGCAATTGAATCAATCCCGCTTTTCTTGCCCATCACTATCTGTGGCATCTCATGACCCACAAACTCAGGGCGCACAGGAAACACTGTCGTAGGGTGTTTCTCAAAGGCATTCTTGTACCAACCGGTAACGATTCCAGATTCAATGGTATAGGCCCCATCGCCTATGAAGGGCCGACTGTCTGGGATCTGGGTGCCGGACACCTCTCTCACTAACTTAGAAAGCTCATTAAGCTTGCTGTAATCTATGCCCACATCGATCCCATACATGGTCAATAGGGCCAGCACGGTCTCTTCCATGGGGGTATTGCCGGCTCGTTCCCCGATTCCTGTAACTGTGGAATGGATTACCTCGGCACCGGCCAGCACCGCCATTATCGTATTGGCCACTCCCAGGCCGAAATCGGAGTGGAAGTGGATCTCCAAAGGTTTAGTCACCCTTTCCCTGACCTTCTGGGTAAAGTAGCGAGCACCGTGGGGCGATAGCACGCCGAAAGTGTCCACAAGGGTGAAAGCATCCATGTGACCCTCACTCGCTACCCGATCCACCAGGTCCAATAACCAATTCATATCGGACCTGGTGGCATCGATAGTGAAGAAGACCGTGTACAATCCCTGTTCTTTGGCAAAGGCGGTGGCCTTGATTGAGAGATCAATAGCTTTCTCCAGAGGCCATTTGTAGGCTTGCTCAATGAGATGGGCGCTGGCGGGAATCTCGATAACTATACCATGGACGCCGCAGTCAACTGCCCGTTTCACATCATCCTTCATACACCGGGTGAAACAGAAGATCTCGGGGCCGAGGTTGCGCTTTACGATCTCTTTGATAGCAGCCTCGTCCGGGGGCGATACTGCCGGCATGCCCGCTTCGATCCGGTGTACCCCCGTTTCGGCCAACTTCTCGGCGATGCGTATTTTATCGTCTTTGGTGAAGATGACACCGGCTTGTTGCTCGCCGTCGCGCAGGGTAATATCATGGATCTTTACCTGTTTAGGGGGCCGGAAATCCCCGGTCACCTCCTCCAAGAAATTCCAGTAGCTGACAAACCAGTTATCCGTTTTCCAGGGCTGCGCCGTGTCCGACTTGTAGGATCCGTTCATCTCCTATTCTCCTTTCTAATTGGACCTATGATAAACTGAGCTCTGTCTGAACCTCTTTCATCCGTTTCCTAACCCTCTCTGTTCGAGAAAAGGGGGAATTCTCCGCTGCATTTAACGCATGCCTGGCTTAAAGCCAGGCATGCGTTCAAAATACCTTTCGCTTTCCTTGCGGAACATAAAATCATATATAATAGTCCTTGCCCATGTCAACCGGTTGACGGGCCATAATAACGCCAATGCCGTTTCCTTTTTGGTCTATCGGAGCAATAGACATCAATATTAACAACTCTCAACAGGATGAGGGCCTTACAGACGCCGACTACAAAATGGGCCAACCAGAAGAACTGCCAACGCAGCATTCATTCCAACGACTCCTTACGTGAGAGACTCGTTTACAATGGGCAAGCCAACAATGCTTCCCCATTCGCTCCACGAACCGTCATAAACTTTCGTTCGGGTATATCCAAGAAGGAAGCGGGCGGTAAACCACACCATCGAGGCACGATGACTCAGCCTGCAGTAAAAAATGATCTCCTTATCAGGGGTTGCTCCTCTCCTGTAAAAAGATTCACGGAGTTCGTCTCGTGGCTTAAATGTTTCGTCTTCATTTAACAGTTCAGCATAATAAAGGTGTTGAGCACCCGGGATATGACCCTTTCGCTGTGCCCCATGGTCAATTTTCATCCACTTTGGAGACACCCTTTCACCCAAAAATTCTTCTGGTGTCCTCACATCCAATAGAACCCGATCCGGATTGTTTAAACCGGCCAAAATGCCCTCCCGTCCGATTCGGCTGCTCTCATCGGTCGCCCTAACTGGGTAATTCACCGGTTTTATCCGGGGAATATCCCGGACCATGGGCCGTTTCTCCTTGACCCATAGGGTACGGTTGCCATGGAGGACCTTGGCCTTGGAATGGCCCCTCATCATACAAACCCAGAAGGCGTAATGAGCAAATTGACATGAGTTGCTATAAAGGATGATGGTAGTCTCATGACCGATCCCGCTTTTCCCCGCCAATTGAGAAAAGCCTTTGGGCGATACAAATTCACGCATGGTAGCATCCCATAAGGACTCCTTCCACGGCCAGTAGATGGCACCAGGAATATGCCCTTCTGAATATGCTCCCGGATTCTTCATATCACTCACTTCTATAATCCGTATCGAGTCCGAAAGGTCCTCCAAGTTTTCTGCTAACCAACGCGTACTGACTAACTTTTCAGCTTCTCCTTGCTTCGCCATGACTTCTCCCATTTATTTGCCGCTCGACACGATCTCCTCAGATATCTCCCTCAACTTTCGAGCGTATTGTCTGGAAATCTCCAAAATAAGCCTGATATCACTGCTGAACCCGATCAGTCGCATACCCTCCTCCATCCACCGGCGCGCATTTTCCAGAGAGCCTACATAAATTCCCGGGACGACCCCGTGCTGTTTTGCCACCTCGATGACACTGCGGCAGGCCCGAACATGCTCGGGATTATCTGTGTTTCCCGGATCTCCCAGGGATTGGGAAAGATCCCCCGGTCCGACAAGGGCCACGTCCACTCCTGGAACGGATAGAATGTCAGGAAGGTTTTCGATGGCTTTACGGCTTTCGATCTGAACACAAAGCAAGAGCTCTTCATTCAAATCACTCATGGTCTGTGGGGTATTACCACTCTCGAAAAATGTATGCATTCGGCCTAAGGCCAACCCCCGGTTCCCCGCGGGGTAATAACGGCACCATTTCATAATATTCTCCACTTCATCTCGGGATTCAATCTGAGGAATGAGGAGCCCTTGAGCCCCTGAATCGAGCGGTCTCGACATATGGTCATGTGACGAACGGCTTGTGACCCGCACGATGGGGCAAATGCCAGAGGCCCGAGATGCGAGGATCATGTCGGCCATTGTTTCTGTCGTGAAGCACGAATGTTCCATATCAATGAAGAAGAGGTCAAAGCCTGCCCGGGCGAAGAGAACCGCAATCCCGGGCGTCCGAACCTCTGAAACCATGGGGCCGAAGACAATCTTGCCATCTCGAAGTGCTCTCTTTACGCGGTTTTGAAAGATCATGAAGTACCCCTCCCTTAATCTTTGAAGATACAATGATTGTCAGTTGTCGAGTGATACCATCACATCCACAACTTCAAAAGAAACCTCATTGCTCAGGCCCGGCATTACACAAAGATTGCCATATCCTCTTCGACTCCCTTGTGGGAGAGCGGTCTGGGATAAATTACCATGCCCTGAAGTCATAGTCCCGGCATTTAATTTCGATTTTAATTTTCTTTACCTCCTCCAGGAAATCGGCAAGATGCTTCACAATTCGCTCGTAGATCTTTTCACCTTTCTCCTTGCTCCCAAGAAAGGGATCCCCAATAGTTGCTTGATCGGCGTACTCGTGATGTTCCATGGGAACCCAGATATTCTCTGAACCCTGGAATGAAACGGTCGGCACCCCATCGGTCTTCATGAATTTCGGCCCCAAAAGCTTTGGTGCGTGAGCTGTATCCTTAACAGCAACACTCATATCAACCACCGACTCGTCGTAAGCCAGCATCTGAGCTGTTTCCATTTCCCCCGAATGCCATGCGATCTTCTCCTCAAGGAGTCCCTCCAGCACGGTTGTCTGACGCTCGGTCGGTGTCTTATACCACGCGGTGAAACAGCCCGTTTCGTACCGCAACCTCCGCAAAACCTCATCCACAACCTTGGAATTTGAACCGTGCTGGCTCACAAAGATGATCTTGTTAAATCCGTGGAAGACCAGGCATTTTCCAGTTTCATACACGATCCGTCTCAATGTCTCACCGGAAAAGCTGAGGGTCCCTATCCCCTGGTTTACCTCGCCCATATGGTGGGGTGAATAACCGATGGGGATGAGAGGGGTGTAAGGAACTTTTGCCACCTTGGCCGTTCGCTCAACCACCACTATGGTTACGATAGAATCCGTAGCCAGGGGAATGTGGGCCCCGTGCTTCTCGCAACTGCCAATGGGAACCATCACCACATCGGTTTCTTTAAGAATTGCCTGCACGTCCGTATAGGACATCTGCCAAAAAGCGTAACTCTTTCTCTTCGCCATTTTCTCAGTACCTCCCTCGAACATGGATAATTTATGGATTTCCCGGCGACTGCCATCGATGCGGGAACCGCTATTGCAAACTTTCCTTTACAAGCCATAGATTTGGGTATTTCAGAGTATCAAGGGTCTCCACCAAACCTTGAAGGCCTCCATGGCTTCCTCTATCATTTGGTCAGCCATTTCAAAGACTCAATTCTTTCTCATGAGCTATGCTTTTAGCATGCTCTTTAGAGCATAACCGCGATTATATGTCAAGGAAAAGATCTCTGGAGTTTCTTGACTTTTGTACGGAATATTTTTGTAACCTGTTGATTAGAAATCAGATTTTATTTTTGATAGGTGAACACCGTTGTCTATTCGCTTCAGTGCTTCGTGAGGTGACCCTTTCGGGATTCCGTGGAATACTTACCCCTTCCAGCCTCTAAAGGGCTGGCTTTCCTCTTACGTTCGGCTGAGCCCTTCGGTCCGAGCTCAGGGTCGAGGACTCACGTCGAAGCCCTTCGGCCCGGCCCTTCGGTCTGAGCAGTTCGGCCTTGAGACATGTCGACGAGCCCCTCGGCCTGAGCTCGGGTCGAAGGCTCATGTCGAGTCGCTCACTGCCGAAAGGCTCAGGGTCGAAGACTCAGGA
>JBGVTJ010000201.1:0-3477 GCA_041862515.1 Thermodesulfobacteriota bacterium
GGAGCCTTGGCCATCTCCGCCTGCCGAGCCAACCCACGAGCCTCTGCTAACATGGCCATCGCCTCCTCGGTGCGACAGCCCCAGTACGTCTCAACTGCCTTCTTGCCCAACTCTTGAGCGTTGGCTATCTTCTCAGGGGCATACTGAGCCCCGGGGGATCTCTCCGCCTTCTCGATCGCCGCCTCAGTCTCCCCAAACTCCGGGGGAACCCCTATGGCTTTGTTGCGCACTCCGAAGTAAGCATTCTTGGCACAACCGGTGAGGCCGGAGAGAGCCACCATGAAGGACAACAATAGGATCAACAAACCAAAAGTTCTCGTTCTCATAATGCATTCTCCTTTCGTTTCACAGAATTGTTATTCATTGGGATGCACCACAATCTCCACAATGATCCCAATTCGTTAGAATTTCACCTCCTCTCTCTTCGCGTTTTCTCTTTTCACGTGCCCTCTACACTCCGAACCCGGATCAGGCAGTGAACGGCTTGATGGAGTTAGCGGGCTCCTCCTAAAAATTCTACGGGAGAGTAACAACGGTCTTGTGCACCCACTCTGGAGGTTCACCTTCAGCTACCTTCAGATTGTACCAATCGCCCTCAAGAGAAATATACTCAAGCCGTTCGCCCTCGGTCGCCTTTCGGATGGTGGAGTAGTTCGTCCCCGGTCCGCTTCGAATGTTAATGGTCGACTTCGCGTAGACGATTTGAGGTGATCCCGCAGCAGCTAACTCCTGTTCGCCCTTTTTCTCGGCGGCCCTCAACGCCTTTTGGAGCTCAGCCGACCCGGGGTTATTGACCGCTCGGGTCACGAGAATATCAACCGGCCTAACCGGCTTTCCGTAGTAGGCACTGTTGGATCCGTCACTCACCTTCACGACCGCACCTTCCAGCGCCATGCCGGCAAAGGCCCCCTTGGTTCGCGCATAGGAGACGATGGGTGCCGTTACACCCTTGGTGGCCGCTCCAAGACCCACCGGCCCTGCTGCCACGGAGAAATCGCCCCCGAGCTTAACGGAAGACGTATAGAGCGACTCCAGGGCCTTGCGGTTCAAGATCATCAGTATCACCTCTGCCTTCTGCCCACCGATCTGAAAACCCAGGCTCGCAGCGCCCATGGAGTAAAAGGCGGGCTCGGTCCACCTCCCCGTCTTCTCATCCCGGGCCAGAAGGACGCCGCTGCCACCTGAACCACCAACCACAAAGGCTCCCTTGAGCAGTTCCGGCACGATCAAGACTCCCGAGACGTCCTTCAGATGGGTCCGCAGCCAGGTCATATTCGGGTCGGCGACGAAACTATCTACGGTGATACGTGCCTTGTCGACGAGTAGCTGCTGCTTAACCTCCTCCGCCGGGGCTGCCCATGCGATGGCCAGCCCGACGAGCACCGCGGCCACGACGGAAACCGATACGATGGATACTTTCATTGCCTTCATCTTTCTGCCCTCCTTATGTGTGATAAATTGAAGAAGACTTCATTTCGGAAATATGTCCTCTAACAAAGCAAAGAGGTCTGTCGGCTGTGTAAACTTTGATCTGTGTATACCAAATTCCATGGTGACTGATGAATGGGGGAAAGTGTGTATTTAAACGAGAAAACCACTGTATTTCAGGTTAGTTCTTATTCCTCCAATACAGAAAAGATAGGGCTGTGGGAAGGGTTAAATAACCCGAAGAATTACTGAGGTTTTTGGATTCTTGCCGGAATTTGGCAAGACATCTAACCTTTAAACAACACCGAGGTCGGTCCAGTTCAAACGAGCACAAGAACTACCGGGTGGATGGAAAGGAGGGAGAGATGAGATCGTTGGAGCTCCCGTTCTTCTTCGTCAAGGGGGTCACAATCTCCCCAGGTTGGCTTACATTTGGCGATGGTAGGGTGGCTGGAATTCCCCGCACTCCGTTATGATATCAATGCTAGTACAATCCTCCCCGCATTTTTTCGAGGTCGTTCCAAGATCGATATTCTCCTCCGAACCCTTGCAGGTGTAGCTCCCACCACCTAAACGCCGAACTCCCCAGACCTTTAGATCCACGGTAAGATCTCCGAGAGGTACTTCGATACAGAAATTTCCCGCTCCATCTGCTTTGACTTCGGCGAGTCCCTGGTCTATTCCGTGGCGCCAGGCTGTAACCGTAGCGTAAGGATAGCGCATCGGGGTTGAATCGGTTGGAGCCCGATACCACACCGTCCCCTGAATACACGTGGTTTCAAAGCTCTCTGGAGGCTTTTGTATTTGAGCCCCACTACATCCAAATGTAACAAAAAAGAGAAACATGATGTGTATCACAAGAACGCAGCGATAGTAATTCTTCATCGTTTCACCTCGTTTTCCGATGAGTAGAGCTCCACCCGCTTGGATGCCCGCACCGTGCTCGAAAGTCTCCGTTTAAAAGCCTCATCGCTGGATGTGACGGTCATAATCTTCCCCGGCCTGACCACCTTTTTCTCGGGCAGTTTCTCCTTTTCTTTGTCGCAAGAAGTTGCCAAGTCTTCCAGAATAGCAATCAGGCGGGTCATCACCGGGAGAGCCCGGTTTGATAAAAGAACTTTTTGTGTCCTCTTCTTTGGTTCAATGTTGCGCACCTCATTTTTGATAGGAGAGTCAGATTCGCCTAAATTTGATGCCTTAGGATTTTTGCACCTAGAGTTTGTGGGTCTCCATTCCCAATCCAATGGTGAGTTGAATTTTCCTGGCACCTTTGTGCTATTTTAATATAATAAGCAGGACAGCCGAAATTCAAGGACATGGGAATTTGGTCCCAGTTAATTTCCTTCGGGTATGGATCGCTTTGAAGGCCATGGGGGAAATGAAGGAAGGAGCGCATGGATGAAGACTAGGGCGAACGTAATGAACAGCAAGCGCGAGAAGATGGAGGTGCTTTTTCATAAGCACGGTTACACAGATTTCAAATGGATTGAGCCGGAAAAAATCGTCGTCTCGCAATGGGTTCGGATGAAATGCATGTACGGCTGTGGGGAATACGGACAGACAGCATCCTGTCCCCCGAATGTCCCTTCTGTTTCTGAATGCGAGAGATTCTTCCATGAATACAGGGAAGCGGCGGTCTTTCACTTCGAGAAAAAGGTGGATAAGCCTGAAGACCGCCATGCGTGGACGAAGAGGGTCAATGCAAAACTGTCAAAACTGGAGCGAGAGCTCTTCCTTTCCGGTTATGAGAGGGTTTTTCTTTTGTTCATGGACAGCTGCAGCATATGTGGTGAGTGCACTGGATTACGAGAGGAATGCAAGGAACCGCGATTAGCGCGTCCCTCCCCTGAGGCAATGGCCATAGATGTCTATGCGACGGTGAGACAGGTCGGTTATCCCATCGAGGTTCTTTCAGATTATTCGCAGAAGATGAACCGTTATGCCTTCTTGATGATCGAGTAGCTCCCTTTATCCTCTTAAATAAGCTCGTTCCTTCGAGCAATAAGAAAGTTCCGGTCGGGAAAGCAGACCTCCAATCACGCAAAAACA
>JBGVTJ010000202.1:0-3178 GCA_041862515.1 Thermodesulfobacteriota bacterium
ACCCGCCACCCAAGCCCCGGCGAGGACCTTGTTATCCGAGGCGATAATGCAGGCATATCGTCCTGAAATTTTCCCGATGCCATTGACCAAGCCCGTGGATCCCTCCGCATTGAAGAATGGGTTGTAAATGCTATTTAAGGGTAAAAAGGTCCCGGGATCCACCAGCATCTCGAGCCTCTGCCATGCCGTATTTTCACCCCTTTGGTTTATTCTTTCGGCGGGAATACCCGCATTCTTCACCTTTTCCTTGGCCTCTTCCATTATTTCTTCTTCCTTTTTGATGAGCGTAACATTCTCCTCCATTCGCTTGCGCTCATTTTCCGTGAGATCTCTGCCGATGGGCTCCATCTTTTCGAAGTACTGTCTCATTTCATCAATCCTCCTTGAAGTTTGCCACTCTCCCTTCGAGGGTAGCGATAATTCCCGCCCGAAATCTCGGGTCCCTGTAGAGCCTTGCATCCGCCTCCATCTCCGCCCTGACGAACTCCTTTTCGTCGAACCTGGAAGGATCATATCCTGAAAAAAGTCCTTCCAAGGCCTCGATGGATTGAGGGGCCAAGGGTCTTCCCAAGGTGGATATCTGCTCCCTCACCTCAGCTAGCGGTTTTCCCCACAGCCCTCGATAGGTCTCGGGGTCTTTCCTTCTAGCAACCTGTTCGGCTATCTCCTCTTCTGTAGCCGGGTTCTTTCTGTCTGCTTCCTCTAAAATGGGGATGTCTTCTTCGGGACACACTGCAAGCTCCAAGGCCTTGGGCAATAAGAGGAGGTCCGCTTCATCATTGTGTTTTTGTAAAGCCTCCCGATAGCGTGCCCTATCCCCTTCTTTATCATCCGTCCTCTCGAGCTTTGGGAAGGGGATTGGGATTTCCACGACGAGGTTGTAAATTCCAATCTCCTTCAATTGGTAAGCCTTCACCTCGGTCGACGTCATTGCCATAAATTTGGCATTGAGCAGGCCCGCCTTGGTTAAGGTCCTACCAACCCCGGACCAACCCGGAATCAATCCGATCATCGCTTCGCTGAAGCACATCCCCGATCTGGAGTCTCCCACGAGATAATCACACATCAAAGCTATCTCGGCGGAACCACCGAATCGCGTGCCCCCGCCACAGAGCGAGATGAGCCTTACATCCTCGGAGAGGGACCTCACCGCCCTGTAAAGGGCAAATCCCTTTTCTAACCTCATATCTCCCCATCTGTAGAGGGCATCGATATCCTCGGCTTCTGTCCCTTTTACCTCCATCTCTTTTCTGGTTTCGATGGTCTTGTCCAATTTGGAGAGGCTCTCCTTTAAATCACCTCCGGCGTGCACCGGGTCGCTCCCCCCGTAAAAGATCAGAAATCTAAGTGTTTTCCTATCTTCGGAGACGATCCTTATCGCCTCCAGGTAGGCATCGAGCCCAGGATTTCCCACGGAATGGACGGGCGGGTTATAGTAGCAGATGATGCCGCCTTTTGTGCCGTTAAATTCGATGGCGTCCAGGTAAAGGGATGCTGGTCGCTCCGACCATGTATGCCTTGGTCCAAGGTTTTTGAGCCCCTCGATCTTATCAGATCTCACACTATCAATCGGCCCTGCCATTGGAATCTTCTCTAGCCCACAATCAGAGATCTTTAAGAAGCTCGCTCTTCGCTGCTCAAGAAGTCTTTTTCTACCATTCTGACGTTCGCTTCACTGAAAATAGCGCTCAGGGTTCCTTTTCGCAGTTTTTCAGAAATCTCAACGAGGAAAGAGGTTTGGGAAAAAGATATGGGGCATTGGAACGAATGTCAAGTGAAAAAATAGACAAGCTGCCGGATGTGGTACTTGCCGATGAGCAAATTCCGAGCCACTGTTAAATAAAGCGATAAAATATAAACAAGTAGCTGCAAAGTCAATTACCCAATCAACTTTAAGGCATCATCCACTTCAAGAACCCAACAACTCCATCCAAATCTTTGATATCAGGATTGAAATAGATGAGGCGATTGGTGCTAACGAGGGGTAAGATAGGATTCTGGCGTCATTACAGATGTGTACTGCTATTACAAAAATGTAACTGCGTGGGGAGAATGCTCACGGCATGAAGAGCTCTTCCGGCATGAATCATCAGAAAGTATTCATCATCTGCTCTATGGGCATTTTCCACCAAAAGTTAACAGGTGTTTGGCTCCTGGAGGGATGGGTTCGAACATGGCCCAAAAAGACTCAACCGATGGTTCCAGTTGTGAAGTTTCTTTGGGCTTCCTCCGCAGAACTCACTGCCGTTATCGACCCGCATGGAGATGGGCCCTCTGAGATTGCGAGCCCTGAGCCACAGAAGGACTACAACGATAAAGATGAACCCAAAGGGGGCGCTCAGTTCAGATAAAAAAGTCACTATTTTGCAGAAGTAGGATTTCAGTGAGGATGTTCCGGAATCTTTATCGGGAACTAGAGGAGAGGGGGGCGAAGGCCTTGGTCAAGTTGAACTTTGATGCATAGCGCTCATTTGGGCTTACGCCACCGCTGATTTTGGATGCCGTGTATTTTGATCTTGTAGTTCATCACCCTCTTGCTAATGCCGAGGAGTTCCGCAGCATCTTTCTGAACCCAATTGGTCTTTTCCAGAGCATTTACAATGAGCGCCCTTTCCGCCTCTTTTAGGGTCATTCCATCGAGAGAAGACGTACCCCCTCTTTCCCTTTCTTCTTGGGGACGGAGTGGCGTTTCCCCGACCAAAAAGGCGTCCATCCCGATGATCTCCCCATCGGAAAAAAGGGCAGCCCTTTCCACCGTATTCCTCAGCTCCCGGATATTCCCCGGCCAGTGGTAAGCTTGCATGTATTTGTGCACTTCTGGGGAGAAGTTGCTGCATTTTTTCTTCAAATCGTTGCTGCATTTGCGCAAGAAATAGTCGGCCAGGGGAACGATATCTTCCTTTCGTTCTCGAAGGGGGGGTGTGCGGATGCTGACCACGTTCAGTCGGTAAAATAGGTCCTCGCGAAAGTTACCCTCCTGAACTTCTTTGCCAAGGTCTTTATTGGAGGCGGTAATGAAACGGAGATCGACCTTAATGGTTCTGCCTCCCCCGACCCTTTCGAACTCTTTCCGTTCGATGGCCCTCAATACCTTGGCCTGCGTCCTGAGGCTCATATCACCGATCTCGTCCAAGAAGAGAGACCCTCCATTGGCCTGCTCAAAGCGCCCGATTCGTTG
>JBGVTJ010000203.1:0-18921 GCA_041862515.1 Thermodesulfobacteriota bacterium
GTCGACGTCTTCATCGAGGTGATACTTCGGTATGTCCTGCTGCTTCCGCTCTTTTGGACAGAGGAGTTTGCCAGGTATTGCCTCGTATGGTCGTCTCTGCTCGGCGCTGGCATAGCCCTGAAGAAGGGTCAGCACATCGCCGTTACCTTTGTGGCCGAGAGGTTTCCGGAACGAATCCGCACCGTAGCCGCCCTCGGAGGAGACATTTTCGTCGCCACCATGGTCGCCATTGTCTTCTGGGGGGGGATGTATCTCGTCATACTGACGCGCCATCAACTCAGTCCCGCCATGCGTCTCCCCATGTCATTGCCGTACATGGCCATTCCCACGGGTGCTGCTATCATGTTATTTCACGTGCTCACGTCCATTTACTGTCGGTCCAGGGAGATGTTTGGCGCCACGAGACGCTAAGATCGCAGCAAGGAGCAGATTATTCACTGTGTTAGCCCTCATCTTACCCATCTCATTCGTCCTTTTCCTCGTTATCGGTGTTCCCATCGCCTTTGTCCTAGGGCTCACCCCCCTTATGGCGTTGCTGTATGAGGGGGAAACTCCCCTCACCCTTGCGGCTCAGCAGATTTTCACCGCCATAGATAACCCCGTGCTCATGGCAATTCCCTTCTTTATCCTTGCGGGGAACATTATGAGCGCGGGTGGCTTGACCCAGAGGCTGATAACCTTCTGCAAGGTCGTGGTGGGACCGGTCCGGGGCGGGTTGGCATATATCAATGTAGTTATCAGCATGATTTTCGCTGGGATCACGGGAGCTGCCGTTGCTGATACCAGTGCCATTGGGTCAATCCTCATCCCGGCCATGGCAAGGGATGGCTACGACGTAGACTTCTCCTCGGCGGTGACGGCCACATCCTCCACCATTGGCCCCGTCATTCCGCCCTCTATACCCTTTATCATCTACGGCGTTCTGGGAGAGGTCTCCATAGCATCCCTCTTTCTCGCCGGTTTTGTTCCGGGTGTTCTGCTCGGTCTTTTCCAGATGGGAGTGGTCGCTTACTATGCCCGCAAGAGGAATTACCCCAAAGGGTCCCTTCCCTCCGCCAGAGAGGCCTTGAGGGCGATCCTTGACGCAGCTCTCGTTCTGCTGATGCCCATCATTATCCTTGGGGGAATCTTATCGGGGATTTTTACGCCCACTGAAAGCGCCTGTATCGCCGTGTTTTATGCCTTCACCATCAGCTTCTTTGTGTACCGTGGCATCAAACTGGGTGATCTACCAAGAATTATCATCGACACCGGCGTAACCAGCGCCCTGGTTATGCTCGTGATCGGGACAGCGAGCATCTTCTCATGGTTCCTTGCCAGCCAGGAAATCCCCCAGTCCGTATGCGTGGCGATCCTCAAGGTTACCGAGAGCCGCATCCTCATTCTCCTGTTCGTGAATATCATCCTGCTCATTGTGGGAACATTCATGGAGACAACGGCTTCCCTGATTATCTTCACACCGGTCTTGCTTCCGTTGATGATCCAAATAGGAGTAGACCCGCTGCATTTTGGCGTCATTCTCGTGCTCAATTTGGTTATCGGCCTTACCACTCCGCCCGTTGGGGTATGCCTGTTCATCGCCTGTGCGGTCGGGAAGATCAGCCTCGAACGGATTTCCCGGGCCATCCTTCCCTTTATCTTGGCCTCCATTGCGGTCCTCGTTATCGCCACTTACTGGGAGTCGCTTATCATGTTTATCCCGAAATCTTTCGGCTACGTGCCACTGGCCCATTAAACCCTGAAAGGGGAGGGAGATCCGCAGGAATAAGGAGAGACTTAAAATGAGAAGCGGCAAATCGGAGGAGATCAGGGCCCTTGCGAAAGAAGAAGGAGTGGATTTTGTTGGAGTTGCCTCAGCGGATTGTATGGAAACGACTCCCAATCGTCGTGGTCCCCGGAGCATACTCCCTGAAGCCCGCTCCGTGGTTGTCTTTGCCAAAAGAATGCTCACGGGATCCATAGAGAGTCCCAGTAACGAGGTCGTGACGTCCCAAAATTTGGCCCTTTATGAGGAGTTGGATCGGATCAGCTATGTATTAGGCTGTTTCTTTGAGCAAAGGGGCTACCGGGCCGCAACGGTCCCCTCATACAATCCGGTGGAGATGACCGGAGAGACCAACGGATTGGTGGGCGCGGTTTCCCTCCGCCATGTTGCCCAAGCTGCGGGGCTCGGGGTCCTGGGGAAAAATAACCTCCTCCTCACCGCCCACCTAGGGCCTCGGATAAGGCTGGGAGCCATTGTGACTACAGCCCACCTTGATCCCGACAAGCCGTTGACCGATGATCTCTGCGGGGACTGCGGGGCATGTATAGCTGCCTACCCCGTTGATGCCCTATCCGAACCCGGAAGGACTCATACCGGGCGGTGTGTTCGTCAGCTCCTCCCATACGGTTTGAGCGGACTGATCAAGTACCTTACCGAAAATCTCGATCAGCCAAGGGATGAGATTAAGCAATCTTTTCTCGATCCCAACTTCTGGAACCTCTATCATTTCCTCCAGGTTGGATTGCAGTATGGTTGCCATGCCTGTATCAATGCATGCCCCGCAGGCGCCGCAAAACCAGGATAGAAGGCAAATAATAATCGAGAATATATCGAGTTCGATCATGGAATAGAGATTGAGCCATGTCTTCCCTGCAGAATGATTTTCTCTTGGTATGAACAAGGAGGGCACGTGTATGGATGCCGCGGGACTACTCGCGGAATACAGAGCCGTTCGGTTGCTCCTATTAAAGCACGGTCACCGCGATGAAGAAGAGGTATGGGAGAAAGAGGAAAGGATAGGGGAATTCATCGCTCACCTCGAGAAGTATCTTCTCCGGCACGAGTGGCATGTAAAGGAAAAGGGAGAAAAATCGAGGATCTACGTGAACAAAGGGATCCCGAACATATATCTCAAAGTGAGATACAGCATAACGTATCCCGACACAAGGACATTTTATCAGGTCGAATTGAGATTGGAGAGAAGACGATTTCTCTTTAATAAGGTTCTGGCGGAAGGGGAAATGGTTTTTTCGAGGATTTAGGCATCGAGCTCCCCGTTTTTTGGCAGCTCCGCTCATCCCATTGCGCAGCGCCGTTATCCAGGCACGTTACCATTCGCTGATCGAAAAACCTCACAGGGGGATTATTGAGGACTATTGACACAAGAGACACGGATTGTACATTAGGAATTAATCCTGTATTGCAGAGGTGGGAATTGTTTGTGCCCAGATTCCTCTTATTCTTCATCATTAGCCTCCTATTATTTCGATGCGCAACAGGAGAGATGCCCGTCGGAGAAAAAGAAGAGGGAAACTCCCACCCACAAAAGGGCTCTTTTCAGAAATTGGATGATGCCGGGAATCAAGGGAAAATTACCAAACCCCGATTCGCTCCCGGAGAGATTCTGGTAAAATTTAAGGTTGGCGTGACAACGGAAAAGATTGAGGGGATACGAGAAGCATACGGCTTATCCCTCATCAAACGGCTCGAGAGCATAGGGGTTTATCGGTTCAAAATACCCTCCGGCTCCACAGTTGATGATATGGTGGGTGTGTTGAATGAGGATCCTCATGTGGAATACGCGGAACCAAACTACACCGTTGGTATCACCGGTAAATAGGAGAAGAAGAAAATATAGAAAGAGAAGTCACGGGGTGACAAAAATTGTTAAAATTCGCAAGGCTCCTCAATAGCCCCTCGTCCGTCCGGACCGGAAATTTTCCCCTCTCATTTCAACCTCTTACAGATTTATACCGCACAAAGCTGCATCTTTACACATTGGTATGATTTTTGCTTATTCTTATGGTCCAATCCCCTAATGAGAAAAAAACGTTAAAAATCTACCCGTTCTCGGAGTGCAGGAAATGAGTTGGTTTCGGATATTTATCCTCTTTATGCCGGTGGTTTGGACGATTCTGACAAACGTCCAATACCTCCAATAGCTTATGAGGGGAGCTTTTCCCGAGGGGGGAAAATCCCCTTTATTTCTTGGGTTCAGGAACGGAAAGCTAGCTCGAATAATTTATAACTCTTTAAAATCATGGGAAAAATCGATAATGAATGGCCATTTAAAAGGACTCAGATGGTCTCCATAGAAAGAGAAAACGTGGGTAAAACCCTTTTCGTCACCTTTAACGTTCATGGAAAAAGACCGCTATTCAGGAACCCAAAGGCCTGTAGCTTTTTCCTCCATACATTGCGGTACTACAAGCCCCAATTGAAGTTTCAACTTCTCGGCTATGTGGTAATGGAGGATCACATTCATCTCGTGATGAGAACACCCCCCGATGTAAGCATCTCCAGCATTATCCAGAAGATCAAAGGTGCTTTCGGGCGAAAGTGGAAAATGATGAGCAACTGGAAAGGACCCGTGTGGCAGAAGAGTTACTTCAATTCAATTCTCCATGATGGTGCCTCTTTGAGAGAGGGCCTGAATCAAATGCATAATCATCCCGTGGTAAAAGGGCTTTCGCCTTCGAAAACGGGATATACCTATTCAAGCGCTAGGGTGTATGAAGAGGAAATTGAGGATTTCCTCACCGACAGGGTTTCGATTTAACCTCCACTTGGAAGTGAGGCCAAAATAGTGCTCATCGACTCCCATGCCCATCTCGGGATGCCCCAGTTTGACAGGGACCGAGATGATGTGATCCGAAGGGCCATCGACGCAGGCGTCGAGCTCATATTCACCGTGGGCACGGACATTGGGGATTGCCGAAAGGCCGTTGAGATCGCACGGGGGAATGAAATGGTGTTCGCCATCATCGGAATTCACCCCCACAATGCAAAGGAGGTCAATGAGGAAACCTATTTGGATCTGAGGGCTCTTTCTCAGGATGGAAAGGTAAAGGCCATTGGAGAGATAGGGCTCGATCTCTTCAGGAACCTATCCCCAAGGAATGTTCAGATGACAAGGTTTCGACAACAGATCCATCTCGCCAAGGAACTGGACTTTCCCATCGTGGTCCATGCCCGCGAAGCCCACAAGGAGGTCCTGACCATCCTAGGGGAAGAGAAGGCCAAGGAAATCGGGGGAGTATTTCACTGCTTCTCCGGTGACTATGATATGGCCAAGTCTTGCACGGACTTGGGCTTCTTTCTATCGATCCCCGGAACCATCACCTTCAAAAACAACGCCAACCTCAGGGAGGTTATCAAGAAGATTCCCCTTGATCGAATTTTGGTTGAGACGGATTGCCCCTTTTTGGCACCAATGCCCTTTCGAGGTAAGAGGAATGAGCCGGCCTATGTGAAGTTCACCGCTTTAGAGCTGGCCGAAGTGAAAGGGCTTCCTTTCGATGAAGTGGCCCGAATCACCTCAAAAAACGCGAGAAGGGCCTTTCGATTGGATGAGGAGCTCATATGAACCCCGCCATCATCGTAGTCGACATGCTGAAGGACAATTTCAAGAGGGAGGCCAATCTCCCCATAACATCGGAAGCCTTGCGGATTATCCCCAACATCAAAAAACTCCTGAATCACGGGAGAAGGATGGCTTGGCCCATCATCTTTGCCTGTGACAGTTTTCTGGAAGAGGATTTCATCTTTGGAGGAAGAATGAAACCCCACTCCATTAGGGGGACGAAAGGAGCTGAGGTCATTGAGGATTTAAACCCCCTGGCGAGAGAGATGGTTTTGGAAAAACGGCGCTTTAGCGCCTTCTTCAAGACCGATCTTGACCAGACTCTACGGACGTTAACAGTTGATACCGCTGTCTTGGCCGGGCTATCAACCCATGTCTGCGTTCTCATGACGGCCATGGATGCATTGAGCCACGATTTTCATTCCATTATCATCGAGGACTGCTGCGCCGCCTATAGACAAGAAGTACATCGGGCTGCCTTGGACCTTTATCGAAATTTTGGGCTCTATCCCCTATTGCGGATACTGAGCCTCGAGGACTTCCTGAAGGAATGGTGAAGGGACGCGGCCTTCAGTGGTCACCAAATGATGTTGACATGGTTACCCTTTTCTGATAGTGTTGGCTTAAGTATAAGAAATTTCAACTTTTTTGGGGAATAGCGTGTTGATCCTCAAGCGATATTTTTGGGTTCTCTACGTCATATTCGCCGGGGCTTTCGCCTTTGTCGGAGCCGATATTTCCAAGGGGATTATCACTGAAAGGCTTCGCCCCCCGCCTAAGGTTTCTGAAAGAAAGCCTAATCGGGTATCCAAGAAACAGCATGAGACAGATCCCTCATCCTATGCGGTCATTCATGAGCGGGATTTGTTCCATTCGGCCAAGGAGAAGGCCGCGGCAATAAAGGCCACCACCAGACCCAAAAGGGTAGTGATCAAAGAAGACGCCCTGGAAAAGACACCCCTCCAGGTGAGACTAAGGGGAACCGTATACCGTGAAGCGGGCAACTCCCTCGCCATTATCGAGGACACCAAAACGAGGAAGCAAGACCTCTACCATGTGGGAGATTTCATCCTAGGAGAGGCCAAGTTGATCGCGGTATCGAGGAATAAGGTTTACCTGGAGAGGAACGGTAAACAAGAGGTTCTGGAGGTTTATGAGGGACCTGAGGTGAAGGCGGGTGAAAGAGCAGAGGCCGAGCCTTCGAAAAGGGGATCAGTTCCGACAGGTGCGGGGATCAAAAGGCTATCAGCGGATCGATACCGAATTCCCCGGGAAGACCTGAGGAATGCCTTCGAAAATATGAACCATCTCCTCACCCAAGTCCGAATGGTGCCCAACTTTAACGATGGCCAACCGGATGGCTTTAAACTGCTCTCCGTAAAGCGTGGAAGCCTCATTCAGCGATCTGGGTTTCGTGACGGGGACATCATAAAACGGGTTAACGGGGTCGAGCTCGACTCACCCGAAAAGGCCTTCGAAGTCTACGAACAGCTCAAAAATGAGCCGACCATAACCGTAGAGATCGTACGGGGAGGGAAAACAGAGACCTTCACGTATGAGGTAAAGTAGCGGCTTTATGGATTACCTGTATGGTTCACAACCAACCCTCTTGAAAAAGGAGTGGGAATCCATGAAAAAGGATTGGCTAAGATCGAGATTATGGGGGCTCATAACCCTTTTTCTCCTGGTTTCCTTTATCGTCATCCCATCTCCATGGGCCCAAAGAGGAGCGGAACGAATCTCCATCGATTTCCATGAAGCCGACATACGCGCCGTCATCAAATTCATTAGCGAGTTGACAGGCAAGAATTTCCTAGTGGACAGCAAGGTCAAAGGGAAAGTAACGGTAATCTCTCCCACGAAGATTACCATCGAAGAGGCTTACAGGATGTTTGAATCCATCCTAGAGGTCGAGGGATACACCACAGTTCCCGCTGGTAAGGCGATTAAGATCATCCCTTCCAGGGAGGCCAAGGAAAAGGGAATCGAAGCCATCTCTCCGGGGCGAAGGGTCTTTCTGGGGGAAGACCGGATCATCACACGGATCATTCATCTTAAATTCATCGATGGCGATAGCCTGCTCAATGTGATCAAGCCCTTGGTTTCAAAGGAGAGCAGCCTCGTAACCTATCCGTATACCAATGATATCATCCTCACCGACGTGGCCTCAAACATCAAAAAGATTCTCACCATCATCCAAGAGCTCGATGTTGAGGGCTTCCAGGAGGAAATATCCGTCGTCTCCCTGGAGTACGCCGATGCGAAGACCTTGGCCGCGGAATTGCAATCCATCTTCGAGGAGAAGACGAGGGCCCCAACGCCGACGCCCGCTCGAAGACCGCGTGCCGGTCCCGGTGCTGTCCCCGCGGCTGGGAAAAGAATCATCAGGATCATTCCCGACGAACGAACCAACTCCATCGTCTTGGTCGCCAACGTGGATGATACCACCGCCATGACAAAGGTCATACATGATCTTGACATCCCCGCGCCAAGGGGGAAAGGGAAGATCAACGTCTACTATTTAAAGAATGCTGATGCGGAGGAGATGGCCAAGGTGTTAATGGATATCACCTCCAAGGCCAGACCCAGCAAGGAACCCCAAAAGGGGGTCGAATTCGCGGGGGAGGTGATCATCACACCCGATAAATCCACCAATTCCCTCGTCATCACGGCCTCCCCCCAGGACTATGAGGTGCTGCGGGGGGTCATCGAAAAGCTGGATATCAGGCGCTTACAGGTCTTCGTGGAAGGGCTGATCATGGAGGTCAGCATGGATAAGGTGAGGGAGCTGGGGGTTGAATTCCAGTTTACCGATGTCGATTTCGATAGGAGTTTCCGGGATGCCAAAATGAAGCCCTTCGGTGGAACAAGCTTTGGGGATATCAATCAAGCCCGGACCAACCCCTTCGATTTGACGGGACTCATTGTCGGGGCGGCCGATGGAACCATCAGCTTTGGAGGAGAAACCTTCTTAAACATCGCGGCATTGGTCCGTGCCCTTCAGACCGATTCCGATGTCAACATCCTCTCTACTCCTCACCTCCTGACCATGGATAACCAAGAGGCGGAAATCGTCGTCGCGGAAAACGTCCCCTTTAAGGTGAGGACCACGGCGACGGCCAGCGGATTTCCCGTGGAGGAGATAGAACGGAAAGATGTGGGGCTAACCCTCCGCATTACCCCCCAAATCAGCGAGGGAGATTTCGTCCGGCTCGAAATCTATCAGGAGATTTCCAATGTCTCGGAGACACCCATCGCAGGCGCCACAGACCTGATAACCATGAAAAGGTCGGCAAAAACCACCGTCGTCGTTAAGGACCATCAGCCGATAGTCTTGGGTGGTCTCATCCAAGATACCATTGATGAATCTATCAAGAAGGTCCCCTTTTTGGGAGACATCCCCCTGATGGGAAACATATTCAAGGTAACCAAACATACGGGGGGCAAGAGTAATCTGCTTATCGTCATTACCCCCCATATTATCCGGACCTCCAAAGATTTGGAAGGATTCTATGAGGACAAGAAGGATGAGATTAAGAAGTTCCAGGAAGAAAGCAAAGCCCGCAAAGGGAAAAAGGGGAGAGGAATCGATATAGATCAATACCTTAAGAATCCAGCCCCCGTAAGGGAAGGTGAGTCGGAGTAGAGTTCCGTGAAACTGGGGAATAACCCCCCGGTAAAATGTCGGGTATTGAACGTTGGAAGGGAAAACACGAGGGAAGCCCCCCCCCATGGAAGATCGGATTCAAACCCTTAAGGATTGGCTTGTTCAGATCCAGGAGACCAAGAGGGGAAAAAAGGGGCGCACTATCAGTATCTGCAATCAAAAGGGAGGGGTGGGCAAAACTGTCACCGCCATCAACCTCTCCGCCTTTCTGGCTGCGTATAGGCGGAGAACCCTGTTGATGGACCTGGACCCCCAGGGCCACTCCGGCCTTGGATTGGGCATCGATGTCGACAATTTGGATAAGTCCATCTATGACACCTTTTTGAACGGAACCAGTAACCTCACGGATACCATCCTCTCCATAAAGCCTCATTTAGATATCCTCCCCGCCAATATAGATCTGGCGGGCCTGGAAACGGAGTTGGCCAACGATTCCCATCGCACGACCAAGCTCGTCGACAAACTCCAGTCAATACAACACCTCTACGAGTACATCATTATCGACTGCCCCCCATCCATAGGGCTGCTCACGATCAACGCCCTGGTGGCAAGCCGCATAGTCATCATCCCCATCCAATCCTCCTTTTTCTCGCTGCATGGGCTCGAAAGGATCCTTGAGACCATTGGAACACTGATGGAAACCCTCTCGCTGGACATCAAGGTTTATCTCCTGTTGACCCTTTTCGAGGGGAGGTTACGGGAATCATGGATCGTCAGGGAAAAGGTGAAATCTGCCTTCGGTAAACACCTTTTGAGGACCGTCATTCGAAAGACTACCAGATTGAATGAAGCCACCCGGAGGGGAGTCTCCATTCTGGAATACGAGCCTCGGTCGATGGGTTGCTACGATTATCATCAATTGGCCAAGGAGATCATGGAAATTGAATAAAGACGGGCAGGATCCTCAATTCACGGAAAAAGCTAAGCGGAGGGTTAAGAACGTTATTCTGAGGTTCATCGAGGGAACTCATCCCCAGCATCCCGGGCAAACCGAAGCAGAACACATCATCGAGGAACCACCTCCCCCCAGGCCGGACCCGGTACCAGAGCTGGAGGAAAGGAACGAATTTCTCCCTCCGATTTTGGAGGAGGAAGTTACACCCATGGATAATCCCGAGGATGAGCATCAAACGCATTTCATGTTATCCGAGGCCAAGGCACAGGAGATGAAGGATAAACCTCTGGGTGAAATTTTGCTCCAAATTTCGAACCTGGAACGAGATCAACTGGAGGAAGGATTGAAAGCCCTGGAGGAGAGGGGAGGAAGGCTCGGGGATATCTTGATTAAGCTAGGGCATGTTGCTGAGTCCCAGGTATTGTACGGCTTGAGCCTCCAGATGGGATTGCCGTTCCTCCGAGATATTGAGATAGAGGATGTGGATCCGGAACTCTGCTCGGCCCTGCCCATCCACTTCGCGAGGAAGCACGGTATCTTGCCCATCAAACGCGATGGAGATGGGGTGTTGGTGGCCACATCAAATCCCCTCGATATCTATCCGTTGGACGACGTCAGAATCCTCTTGAATCAAGAAGTGAAGCCGGTGGTCATGCCCCCAGGGGCTATCATCGATGCTATCAATCGCGTATATGATCGGGATACCAATGCGGCCCAGCAAATCATCGAAGACTTCGATGAGCATAGCCTCGATCTCATAAGCAGCGTTCTGGAGGAACCCACTGATCTCCTCGACGCATCCGATGAAGCTCCAGTGATCCGTTTGGTCAATTCAATCCTTTTTCAGGCCGTCAAACAGAGGGCAAGCGATGTCCACATCGAACCCTTTGAAAGGGAGCTGGTCGTTCGTTACCGCATCGATGGAATGCTCTATAATGTACTGACCCCTCCCAAACGGATCCAACCAAGCATCACCTCCAGGGTAAAGATTATGGCGGGGCTGAACATTGCCGAAAAGCGACTCCCTCAGGACGGCCGAATTCGCGTTACTATTGCGGGTAAAAACATTGACATCCGGGTTTCCGTCATTCCGACCGCCCATGGGGAACGGATTGTGACGAGGTTGTTGGACAAAACCAGCATCCTCTTAAAGTTGGAGGATATCGGGTTCTCCGCTGACAAGCTGAAGGTCTTCAATCGATTGATCCATCGGCCTCACGGGATTATCCTCCTCACCGGTCCCACGGGGAGCGGCAAGACCACAACCCTGTATGGAGCCCTCACCAGGATCAATTCTCCGGATAAGAACATCATTACCGTGGAGGATCCCATCGAGTATCAAATAAGGGGCATCGGCCAAATTCAGGTCAACCCCAAGATCAACCTCACCTTTGCCAACGGATTGCGCTCCATCCTCCGCCAAGATCCCGACGTGATCATGGTTGGAGAGGTGAGGGATCTGGAGACAGGGGAGATAGCGATACAGGCATCGTTAACGGGACACTTGGTCTTCAGTACTCTCCACACCAACGATTCAGCGGGAGCCATCACCAGGCTCATCGACATGGGCATAGAACCCTTTCTGGCGTCATCGTCGGTCATCGCCATCATGGCCCAGAGGCTCGTCCGAATCGTCTGCCCCGACTGCCGTCAGAAATACTCCCCCGGCGAGGAGGAGTTGAGGGAGATCGGAATGGAATCCGCACTGGCAGGGGGAAAACCCCTTTACCGGGCGATTGGCTGCCAAAACTGTCTGGGAACGGGATACCGCGGAAGAACGGGAATCTTCGAACTTTTGGTCTTGGACGACGATATCCGTACCCTCATCCTCAAGAATTATGACTCCAATACCATCAAAAGAACAGCGACCGACAAGGGAATGTTGACCCTGCGACAGGATGGGGCAAAGAAGATCCTCAAGGGCATAACCACCATTGAAGAGGTGCTCCGGGTAACTCAAGAGGACGTCGTTTCCCACTGAGGAGAGGGGATCAGTGGCCGTCTACGAGTACAGGGGCCTGGACCAGGCCGGGAGGGACATCAAGGGGATCATCGATGCCGATAGCCCCAGACTGGCAAGGGTGAAGCTGAGAAGGTCGGGGATATTCCCTACCGAGATCCTGACAGATAGATATACGAAAAAACCGGTGGTCGAGGGAGTGTCTATCGGGGCACTATTTGGCCGGATAAGGATGCAAGATATCTCCATCATGACTCGCCAGATGGCGACCCTGGTGGGAGCAGGTCTGCCCATCGTGGAAGCCTTAACGGCCCTCATAGACCAGACGGAGAATGTGCGCCTCAAGAAGGTGATCACTCAAGTTCGGGAGAGTGTGAACGAGGGAAGCTCCCTGGCGGATGCTATGAGCCGTTTCCCAAAGGTCTTCTCGGAACTCTACGCCAACATGATCAATGCAGGGGAGTCCAGTGGTGCCTTGGATATCGTTGTCAGGAGGTTGGCGGATTTCACGGAAAATCAGGTCATGCTGAGGAATAAGGTCCTGTCTACCTTGACCTATCCCATCATATTGGTACTCGTCGGCATCTCGATCCTCTCCTTTCTCCTGGTCTCCGTCGTTCCGAAAGTGGTCAGGATATTCGATGAACTTCAGCAGGCCCTTCCCACCCCCACCGTGATACTGATTTCGGTTACCGACTTCCTGCGGGATTATTGGTGGATACTCCTGGCGGTAGCCGGAGCGGGTATCCTTGCCCTGAGACAATATGCCGCCACGGAAAGAGGACGCCAACTGTATAATCGCATGATCCTTAAGGTCCCCATTGCGGGGAAACTGTTGAGGATCGTCGTAACAACTCGTTTCACAAGGACTTTGGCAATCCTCCTCAATAGCGGCATCCCACTGCTCCAATCTATGGATATTGCGAAGGCCGTGGTCAACAATGTCGTTATTGCAGATGCGATCGAATCGGCGAAGGAGGGCATTCGCGAGGGCGAGCCCATCGCGGAACCCCTCAGGAGGAGCAAGATCCTCCCATCCATGGTTACCCATATGATCGCCGTTGGAGAAAAGACGGGCGAGCTAGAACAGATGCTCTTCAAGATCTCCGAAGCCTATGAAAATGAGATCGAGACGACGATCTCGAGGATGACCTCCCTTCTCGGCCCCATTGTTATTCTGTTTCTGGGCGGCGTCGTCCTCTTTATCGTACTAGCCATTCTCCTCCCCATGTTCGAGATGAACCAAATCATACGATAGCCATAGGAGGTTGTATATGACGCCGAGGGTACCGAGAGGCCAAGGGGGATTTACCTTAATCGAAATTTTGGTTGTGGTGGTGATATTGGGCATATTAGCTTCGATCATCGTCCCCAAAATCATGAAACGTCCGGAGGAGGCAAGACGTACCAAGGCCATTGTGGACATCAAGGCCGTAGAGACGGCCCTCAATCTCTACCTCTTAGATAATGGGGTCTACCCCTCAACCGAACAGGGGCTGGAGGCTTTGGTGACGAAACCCACCACCGGTGTGATCCCCAGGAATTGGAAAGAGGAGGGATATCTGGATAAGGTTCCCAAAGACCCCTGGGGAAATCCCTTTGTCTACCTCTCCCCCGGCTTGCATAAGGAGTTCGACCTGGAATCATACGGGGCCGATGGCATGGATGGGGGCGAAGGAAAGGATGCCGATATAGAAAATTGGAACCTCGATTGATCCCCTTCCGGGTGGATAACACGGTGATGGCCCCCAGAGTGGATGGTGTAGAGAGGGGTTTTACCTTCATTGAACTATCCGTGGTCCTCCTCATCTTGGCCGTGCTCCTGGCATTTGTGACCCCTCGATTTCGGGAACTCACCGAGTACGAGATCAAGACGAGCTCCCGTCGATTGGCGGGTACGATCAAATACCTCTTCAATGAAGCCGCCATGCGCCATCTCCACTACCGCCTCAACTATGACCTGAAGAAGGGTGAGTATTGGGTAACCTACCTGGGTGAGGGAAGGGAGTTTAAGGAAGACCCTTCCATCCTCTCCTCAAGAGTTAGGCTCCCCACCAATATCCATTTCGAGGACATCGTGACCCAGCATCGGGGAAAGGTTTATGAGGGGGAGACCTTCACCCAATTCTTTCCCATTGGTTGGGTAGAGGAGACCATCATCCATTTGGAGGATCGAAGGGAGCGGCATTATTCCCTCTTGGTGATGCCCCTTACGGGAAAGGTCAGGATCTATGACCGGTACGTGGAGTTTGCGGAGAGGAGATGAGGGTGAGGGTTCCCGAGGATTCACCCTCTTGGAGGTACTCATCTCCCTGTCGATCATTGCCATCGTTTTGATCGCCTGCCTCCGAGCGCAAAACCAGAGCATCCGCCTCTATCACCTTTCAAGGGATTTGACCACTGCTACCATCCTTGCGCGCCAAAAGATGGGCGAAATTGAATTGGAGGGATTTCCCGAATTGGGAGAGGATGAGGGAGATTTTGAGGATAAATTCCCCGGGTTTACTTGGAAAAAGGCGGTCTCCATGACCCCCTTTGAGGAAGCGAGGAGGGTCGATCTGTCAATCATATGGAAGGAGGGAAATCGGGAGAAAACGGTTGATGTGGTCGCCTATATCACCAACACCAAAACGGAATAGGTATGAAGTATAACCCGGTACCGAAGAGAAGACTGAACAATTCCCCATGGAGGGGTTACCCTCTAACGACCATGACTGGATTTACCCTCTTGGAGATTATCATCTCTATCGGCATCCTCGTGGTGATCCTGACCATTATCTATGGCACCTTCAATTCCAGCATGAGGGCCTTTACCGTAATGGAAAACCTGGGAGATGCCTATGGCCAGGCCAGGCTCGTTTTGAACCGAATGTCGGAGGAGATTGGAAACATCTATTTATCAAAGAACAACTCCAATACAGGTACTGGTCTCCTGGGCGAGGACGGAGAGCAGGACGACCTCCCCTTCGATTCCCTCCATTTCACCTCACTCTCCCATGTTCGATGGGTGAAGGATAGCAGGGAATCCGAGCTTTGCGAAATCGGATACTACCTGGAGAGGGATCCGGAGATGGAAAAATCCTTCTTCTTCAGGAGGGAGGATTGGAATGTCGATGGAACCCTCGAGGAAGGGGGAATAGCCCTGGAACTGGCAGAAGGGGTTGATGGTCTTAACTTTAGGTATTACGATGGAGAAGAATGGGTCGACGAATGGGATTCGAAGGCGAGGAACGGACTGCCTAAGGCCATTGAGGTCGTTCTCCTGATGAGCGATCCGAGCCAGAAGCGGATCGCATTTTCCAACATCATCCCCGTTCCCATAGCAGGGAGGTAACGTGATTCACCTTTTGCGCAAAAGCGAAACAGGGGTTGCCCTCATCTTAACCCTCTTGATCACCGCCATCTTGGTCACCCTCATCGTCGAGGTAAATTATTCGACCCAGGTGGATGTGAGGATTTCGGGAAATTTTAGAAATGACCTCCAGGCATACTATTTGGCCAAATCCGGGGTCAATATCGCCATATCCTACCTCAAGTACGATGTGGAGAACACCGACACCGATAACCTCACGGAGGACTGGGCCAAATCCTATCCCCCCTTTCCCGTCGGGGAGGGGTTCGTAAACGTGATGATAGAAGATGAAAACGGTAAAATAAATGTCGATAGAGCCGTGAAAGAGAAGGGAGAAGTTGATCAGGTGATCTATGATGCCTTATCAAGGTTGTTTCAGAGGGAGGAGGTGGACGTAGGGATTCTCGACGCCCTCATCGATTGGATTGATCCAGATCCTGACCCCCTGCCAGAGGGAGCTGAGGATTCCTACTATGCGAGCCTGGATCCCCCCTATGAGTGTAAGAACGGTCCCCTGGATACCCTCTCAGAACTTCGCATGATAAAGGGTATTACGGACGAGGTTTACGCCAAGATTTCCAAATACCTCACCATTTACTCCGACGGGAAGATCAACATTAACACCGCCAGCAAGGAAGTCCTGGTGTGCCTTGACGATGAAATGGATGAGGGAATCGCGGAAGGGATTATCCAATATCGAGAGGAGGAGCCCTTTGATACGAAAGGAGAACTGAAGGACATGCTCAACGATGATGAGCTATACGGGAGGATCGAGTCGATCATCGATGTGAAGAGCAACGCCTTCAACGTGGTCTCTATTGGGCGGGTTGAAAGGGTGGAGAAAGTGGCTCGGGCCGTTATCGATCGTGAAGGTGGCCAGATCTCCTACCGCTATTGGAGGGTTGAATAATTCGGCTAGGGTTGGCCTAACCCCTGTGGTTTCGAGATGGAGATGAGAGAAACCATTAGAAAGGTTTTATCCGACCGGAGAAGGAAAATTGTCTCAACGAAAAGGCGAACTCGGGCAGCGGTACTCCTCCCCCTCTTCCAAAAAGGGGACCGATATCAAGTCCTCTTCACGAAACGGACCGATAGGGTGAAACACCATAAGGGGGAGATTTCGTTTCCCGGAGGGGTGGTTGATGAGGGAGATGAAGATGTGGAGGCCACCGCCTCGCGGGAGATCTTCGAGGAGATCGGTCTCCTGCGGGAGAATATGGAAATTCTGGGGAAATTGGATGATGCCATCACTATCTCCTCTGCCTACCTCATCACCCCTATCGTGGCCGAGATAGCCTACCCCTATCCCTTTTCAATTAACGAGGACGAGATCGAGGAGTTGATCGAGATTCCCCTTGAGGCTTTTCTGGAGGAGGATCGCTGGACAGAGGAAATCTATGCCAACGGGAGCAAAAAAATCCCCAGTTATCGCTTTGAATACGAGGGGAGGATCATCTGGGGAGCAACGGCGAGAATTATGAGGCAATTCCTGGATATCCTTTTCGGAGATAAATGAAGAGTGCCAAGAAAGCTATGGAAACCGATCGCAAACCCCCTTTGTAGCTATCCCCTCCTTTGCCCGGCAATGAATATTTCCCTTAGGCCCTTCTGATTAATCCAAACGCAGATCGAGAGAATTGGTACAGATCGACTAGGAGCTGAGCCGCCCACGGTTGATACAATGTGCCCAGCAATTGAAAGCTCGACACACACCCAAGACGAGCACCAAAACGATTCTCGATTAGTGGGTCGGCTCCGCGACATGTTAGGCGTCCCTCTCTCCCGACTTTTTTCGTTGGACGACCGCACCGGCCAAAACGCACAGAATCTCGTACATCATCGTGGCACCGACGAGTGCTGTGTTCCCGGACGGGTCGAATGGCGGTGATACCTCGACCACATCGCCGCCGATCAAGTCAAGACCACGTAGACCCCGCAACAACGCCTGCACCTCGATAGTGGTCATCCCGCCAACCTCTGGCGTCCCTGTACCAGGAGCGAATGCTGGGTCGAGGCTGTCTACATCGAAGGAGATGTAGGTAGGACCATCGCCTACGACGCGCCGAGCCTCAGCAATCACTGCCTCCACACCCAATTTGGTAAACTCCTCGATGAAGATGACACGCATGCCAGATTCAATTGAGAAAGCCCATCCTTCCTCCGAGTTCTGCGCACCACGAATGCCGATCTGCACCGTTCGTTTGGGATCAAGGAATCCCTCTTCTACAGCCCGTCGAAACGGTGTGCCATGGGTGAACTTGGAACCCAATTCTTCGTCAAAGGTGTCGGTGTGGGCGTCGATATGCACCATGCCAACAGGACTATCCGCGACAATCGCACGTAAAATCGGCAGGCTGATCGAATGGTCGCCCCCCACACTCAGCGGCACCGCGCCAGCAGAGTGTACTTTGCGGTAAAACTCAGTGATATCGGCGTGACTCGTCTCGATATGAAAAGCGTTGGCAATTGTAACGTCGCCCATGTCAGCAACACGGCAAAGCTTGTACGGGTTAACCCTCGTGACATGATGAATGGTACGTATCAAACTCGACATGTTGCGGATTTCGCGCGGCCCGTGACGTTGGCCGGGACGGTTTTCTACCCCGCCGTCGAACGGCACACCAATGAGTGCGATATCCAACTTGGATGGGTCGCGAACCAACGGCGTACGCATGAAGGTTGCAACCCCGGTGTAGCGCGGGGCGGACACAGGGTCGCAGTTGAATCCATTTTCCATAGCATTGACGCTCCCTCGAAGCTTGCTTATCGAAAATCAGCATTGCTTCAAAACTGAGACTGGACGCCTAACGCTGGAGGTCAGTGGCGCGGTTTAGCGCGTCGGCTGCAGCGATGGTTAGCCGGATAATTCTATCTCGTTCTCTTCGCACCACTGCCGGAGTGCCTGTTCCTCGTGTTGACTCTCGAAGGTGTACCAACTCTCCAGCAGTCCCTTTGATTCCAGAAAACCTTTGAACCGTCCATACGCTCCGCGTCTTTGGAAGATCTGCTGCACGCGGAGATATTCATCGGGCAAGTGCGATTCAATAAACTCGAAGACGAGTCGCTGACCTAAGTCCAGGTCGTTCTTGTGAGGGATCTCTCTATACATATCCCAATCAAGGTCCTCATCACCGATCTCGTCGATGTCTCCCATCTCTGAACGGTACAGTATCTGGCCTGTGTCTTTACGGAGCAATGCTGAGTTCATGCCGTAAGGGGCTGAATTCACAAAGAAAAAAGCATCTTCGATATCGCCGAACTTGATCATTGTTCCTTACCCACCTCTGCTTTCTCCCCAAGAGATAATTGAAACATGGAGTCTTTAGGAAAACGATCTTTGTTGCGCTTGACTTGTTCGTTCAAGCGCTTCGTCTGCACACCGTAAAATTCGGCAAGATCGGCATCTATGATCACTTTTTCGCCACGAATGAGCAAAATGCGCTGTTCGATCTTGCCCACTTGAATTACAGCTTTGGTAGAAGACATTATGCTTGGAATCCTTTAGCCTTTACAGTCCGGAGGTCGCATTTTGCGGCCTCCTTTAGGTATCGGCTTCTCTGATATGCTCTACCACCTAGACCGTCAATTGAAATACTGCTCGAGTTTGATAAATCCTAACCCAATATTATACTGCCTATATGCAGTTTTATATCACCGCAAAATAAAAAGAAAGGGGAAAGTGGGATCAGCCGCCCTGAG
>JBGVTJ010000204.1:0-4363 GCA_041862515.1 Thermodesulfobacteriota bacterium
TCCTTGCCCACCACCGATCCCTTGTGCAAACGATCCGAAGGGGGTGCGAACTCATGAACCTGCCCCGCAGTAGTTATTACTATCGTCCGAAGGAGAGATCTCTGGCCCAACTGAAGCAGGAAGCGGACCTTCGGGATCTCATAGAAGCCATCGTATTGGAGTTTCCCCGATATGGGTATCAGAGAGTAACCAGCGCTCTCCACCGGCAGGGCCTGAGGGTCAATCACAAGAGGGTGCTTCGGGTGATGAGGCAAGACGATCTTCTCTGCCGTCCCAGAAGAAGATGGACCAAGACTACTCAGAGCAATCACCCCTATACGGTCTTTCCCAACCTTGTTCGCAATCTGTTGACCACTTCCATCGATCAGGTTTGGCTTTCGGATATCACCTATATTCGAATCCTCACGGCCTTTGTCTATCTGGCCGTTATTTTGGACATGCACTCTCGTAAGACCCTCGGATATGCTCTCTCTAGCCGGGTTGACACGGAATTGACTCTGAGGGCCTTAACAATAGCCCTCACACACAGACACCCTCCTTGGGGGGTGTATCCCCTCAGACCAAGGGGTTCACTATGGTGCCCATGAGTATGTGGATTTACTCAGGGAACATGGATTCCAAATCAGTATGTCACGAAGAGGCAATCCTTTCGACAATGCCATGGTGGAGAGCTTTTTCAAGACCCTTAAGTCCGAAGAGGTCTATCTTTGGGAGTACGAAACCCTGGCAGATGTCGAAAAAAGGATCCCATACTTCATCGAGGAGGTGTATAATCAAAAACGGCTCCATTCTTCTCTGGGTTACCTCAGTCCAAATGAGTTTGAACAGATGCTTTCCGGAAAACAAAACCCTGTCAGATAACCATAACCTGATCTTTCCAAACAGAGGGGTTCACTTCATTTACTTTAAGACATATCCGAACTTTTTAACCGCTTCATTCGCGCTCTTTAACAACGCTGTAAGTCCTTCTCCTCTCAATGGAGAAATGGGACGACCAAGGGAATTTGCTTTTTGGATGAGCTTGGGGCTATTCAACGACGTGAACAATTTATCCCTAAGCAATTCAAGTCGATCAGCGGGAATTCCAGGGGGTCCAACAATGATTTTATCTACTGTTGTTGCGTTGGCTATCCCCTTTATGTCCTCACTATCTTGTTTGCTTAATCCAAGCACTCTTGCAACTTCACCCACGGTGGGTGTATTGTTAAGCAATGGGTCCTCGGGACGCCAGGTCGTCATCACAAGAATAGGTTTCGCATCTCCACTTTCAACCACTGTTCGAAGGCTGGGCCAAGTAAATTGGCAGGAATCTACCTCTCCTTGTATAGTTGCCAGGGCTGTTTCGTCACTCCCCGGATAACCTGAAACAATCTTCTTTTTGATATGAGCTTTATCACAAATAGCTGCAATACCGAGATTGGAAGCGCTGCCGGGTCCGGTTACACCAAACTTTACCTCCTTTTTAGCCTGCGTTAGATCCGCAAAAGACTTATAGGGAGATTTATTGCCCAATATCCAGGCTTCAATATTTACATTGATTCTGCTTAAAAAGCTATAATTTGATGGATCAAATTTTATGTGGCCTAGATAGCTTGCCAGAAGCATGTCCAATCCCCCGATTACGCCTATGGTCAGACCGTCAGGTTTGGCATCGAACAGCTTGGTCGATCCAACAATTCCGCCCGCCCCCTTAATGTTATCAACCATAATTGTCGCCTGCAACTCATTTTCTAAAAAGGGTGCGATTAAACGCGATAGCGTATCAAACCCTCCGCCCGGGGAAAAAGGAACAATCCAGCGTATTGTTTTTCCCTTGTAAAACTCAGCTGCCTCTATTGCCTCCGCATTCATCATAAAGAAGGGAGCAACCGAAACTATAGAGAGAACGAACAAACAAGCTATTGCCAACACACATATCCTCTTCATAATAGAACCTCCTTCCCTTTTGCTAATTAGAGTTTGAAAATGTGGAGAGGTAACATCGCTAATGCGAGCTACGTAAATCATGACTGAGTGACAATTACTCAAATTTTGGCCCCTGGTTTTCATTAGTGGACACTCTGCATTGCGGTCGGGTGTAAGAATCCAAGAAAAAACAAACACAGTAAATTAAGCCGTTCACAGACAGCTCCTTCTCCTCTCTCTGATTATATGGAGAAACATGTTTTGCGGAACTTTTACTCGGTTTAATACTGAGAAGAATAACTTCTCTTCTATACACCCATCACGTCTGACGCGCCGGCTGAGGTATGAAAATACAATCTAGTGGAATATCCGTACGTCTATCTGTAACCAATTCAAAGCAAGAACCATTTCTAAAACACCAAGATGACAACTATCAAAAATTTGAATTGTTGTCAATAAAAATCTCTCAGTTTTGTGTTAGCCTAGCGATTATGTCCCCTTTAATTGCCAAGGTAAAATGTCCCCATTATGGGAGACAAACTAACCTTGAGTCAGAGGCGGTGGAGAAGGTGTTGAATTGCTTGAAGGATTGTTGACTGGAAGGAATTGCTGCGGGGCGATCCCCCTCAGAGGTATTATGCCCCTAAACAGTAACGGTTAATAGCTGGAGTGAGGTATTGAAATGCGGTTTTTCAGAGTTGAGGGCCGCTGCCGGTGCTGACCATATTCAGCGGTAGCATCACACTGGGGAGGGGGAAGAAGAGGAAGCTGAACAGCTGAAAGCAGAAGCCGACTACGGCCAACAAGATGACCGCCCACCGCAGATCCCTCGCAAGGAATAGGAGAAAAAGGCAGAGGGTCATAGCCCCCATCCCCATGAGGATGAGTGGTTTCCTTCTTCCATGAAAAAGACGATCCGAGAGGACCCCCCCAGGGGTCTCGCTACGAGTCCCACCAAGGGGAAGACTGAGGTTAGGGTTCCCGCTTGAAGGACATCGATGCCAAAGGTACCTTGGAGATACGTGGGATACCAAATCATTCCCCCAAACTGAATATAGAGGAGGCAGAAAAAGGAGATAAAGGTGATCCACAGTTGCCTGTGCCGGATAAGCATGGAGAAGTCGCCACGTATAGTTCGAGAGGATTCCGGCTCGCCAAGGCGCCTGGGGTTCGTTCCACCAGGAGCGTCGTGGACGAGCCTCCAGTAGACGGAGCAAAAGATCGCTAGGATGAGGGCTGGAGCGACGAATGAGAGGCGCCAGCTAAAATGCTTTCCCAGATATCCCGAGAGCATATAGGCGATGATGGTAAATACGGATACGCAGGTAGTGTAAATGCCAAGGGTCGTCCCCAGCTTTTCCCTTGGGAACCAATTCACCGGGAGTTTGACGGAGGGGGACCACCCCCCACCTTGCCCAACTCCATTGAGGCCGTGGAGGCCCACCAAAAGCGGGAGGCTCCCCAATTGGGAGAAAACGAGGTTAGAGAACGAGGATACGAGGGCTCCGAGGGTTATTATCCTCCGTGGCCCCAGGCGATCCCCCCAGGTATCCGGCGGGTAGTTGGGCACAGGTATAGAGCCCATAGAAGGCGGCGGTGATCCAACCGATCTGAGTACACGAGAATTCCAGGTCTTCCCTCATGAGGGGGATGACGGGGGCGATATTTACCCGATTCAGATAGAACAAGCCGTACATCAGCCAAGACATGAGAAGGATCGTATTCCGATGCCTCGGTTTCACTATGCCTCCGCCAAACCTTCAAAGAGGGAGATGGTTGTCCTAACTCTACCACTCCCAATCGCAAATGATCAATACGGAGATCGAATTCACATCGCATTACTTGCCCAAAGACCGAGATGCCGTTTTTCATAAGTGGACACCGTTATCCCTTCGCTTCGGTCCTGTTTGATATGTTGCCCACATTCACTTTCACTCAATGAAAAGAATTTTGGACCATTCTAGCGTTCGCTTCACAGCAAATCCAAAACTCCCCCTTCAGGCTCAGACAAATGGATTTGCGGCCGTTTCGCTTCACTAAGAATGGTTAGCCAAAATTCTTTAATGTTCGCTCCAGGGAACTCGGGCAACATCCTGTTCCGAAATAGTAGCCTGCTCACCCTCGATGGGTACCCCACTTCTCCAGCAGATTTCGCTCAGGGACAACGGTGTCCCCTCGAAGCTCAGGAAACTTCAGCTGCTTTCTCCTTGACAACGGAGACCCTTTACTCATATCTTAGCCGGTGGGACCGGCGGCGGAGGTGGGACCTAACTGGTCTATGGATGCGAGGAGGGGTCCAACTGTGAGCTGGCAAGACGAATATAGGGGGAAATGTGTTTCTCCGGAGAAAGCGGTTGCTATTATAGAATCGGGGGACACGGTGGTTATCCCTGTGGCCACTGAGGTTCAAGCCCTATCCAGATCTCTCATGAACAGGAAGGACGAGCTCAGAGATATC
>JBGVTJ010000205.1:0-2728 GCA_041862515.1 Thermodesulfobacteriota bacterium
CCACAGATTCAGGTGGATCCCCCACTCCACCTGCTTGATCTTCATCGTGACCCCTATGTCCTTGAGAAAACTCTGCATCATCTGCGAGCCAGGCATATAATCGGGGCTGTGATCCGAGGTTATATGGGTGAACTCGAATCCGTTGGGATAGCCAGCCTCCTTTAGCAGCCGTTTGGCCAACTTCACGTCCCGCTTGTAAAAGGGGAGCTTTGCAACCTCCTCCCTTGGAAGCACATAGGGAACCGAGGATGGTGGGATGCATGACGTGATCTCTCCAAACCCCATGAGCACGGTCTTGATCATCGCCTCGCGGTCGATGGAAGCCGCGAAGACCTGGCGGAGTTTCTTAACATTGAAGGGGAACCTGGAGTGATTCAGCCAGACTCGCATCTGCCGAGCAGGGGGAGGAATGACGGCAAGAAGACCTTTCGTTTTCCTCGCCCCTTCCGCCAACTGGGCCTCCTTCACCCAGCCAACGTCCAGGGTGCCTTTTCGCAGTGCCGCAAGCCGCGAGGTCTCATCCTTGATTGCCTTAAAGATCAGCTTGTCCACACGCGGAAGACCCTTATCCCAATAATCGGAGTTCGGTTCAAAGACCGTGTAGTCCCCGGGGACATACTCCTTCACCTTGAACGGACCTGTACCGCAGGTCACGGATTTAAGATCCCCGTGCTTTTCAACCACTTCCCGGGGGACGACTGCCGCGAACATGCCGTAGGCCATGATCGGCAGTAAGCTCGGGTAGGGTACTGACGTTGTGAACTTGACGGTGTACTTGTCCAGCACCTCGATGGACTTCACCGGTTCGTAGAAGGCGGGGTACGCGCTCGTCTTGGGGTTCTTTAGGCGCTCGAAGCTGTACTTCACGTCATCGGCAACCATCTCCCGACCGTTTTGGAACTTAACCCCTTTGCGCAGGTGGAAGATCACCGTCTGCGGATCCGGCTGTTCCCAGGAGGTAGCCAACGAAGGCTCGATTTCCATTTTATGGTTGAACCGGGCAAGGCTTTCGTACACCTGCTCGTAATGGTTCCACGATGAAAATGCCAGGTCGCGGTGGGGATCCCAACCCTTGGGCCCTGTATCAATCCCCACTGTAATAGTTCCCCCTCTCTTGATTCCCGCGGCCAAGGAGTCTCCGTGCACTAGCAGACCACCGAGAATCAGCGCCAATATAATACTGACAACACATTTTGCAATTCTAATCATCTCTTATCCTCCTTTCCTTTTTTCTGTGTGAAGCTGCGGAGCTCACCTCCTTTCTGAGATAAAGTTTCAAATCCCGTCCTTCCACCCAATGACGGAAAACGGGATCGACACCTTTGCGAGTTCCCCTTCACCGGCTCTCCTCCGGAGCAACCTAGCTAAGGCTTCCGGGGTAATCTCTCCATATGCTCCTTTCCAGCTTCAAAGAGGAACTCGCAGGGTATCTCTCCTTCCAGTACCGGGCACATTCGCTCCCTGTTGTAATCCAGATGTACGGAAAACCCTTGATGTAAAGAAGAATATTTTCCAGCATTTCGAGCCGATTACCCCACCCGATGAGATACGGATGAACAACCATGGAAAAGTACCTTCCCCTCCGATACGTGGCATCGAGCTCTTGCCTCCAGTTTTCAAAAAGTGTCATTGGATTCTCAAGGCCGGAACCCATCCCCGGGGCAGGAAACATGAGAAAGAACTGGTCATCGAAGTGGTAGTAATACGGCAACGTCAAAATATTGCGTCGCGTATGAAAATCAGTCACCCAATAATGAGGGATATCATCTGCCATGCCGTTTCCCAGGTATTCATACCCGGCATCGATCAAGAGGTCCACTGTATTGGAACTAACTTGCCCACCGGGATAGCGGTCCTGCTGCCGAGGGAGAGAAAACCATCCCATGGGCCTCTTCCCACACATCATTTCCAGCATTTGGGTGGTCACCTCGAGCCTCCTCTTTTCCTCCTCGATATCGAGTCCACTTACATCCTCGTGTCGGTAGCCATGGGCTGCTACCTCATGGCCCCTTTTGATGATTTCACGGACGCTCTCCGGATAGATCTCTGCTATGATAGCGGGTACCGCAAAGGTGACCCTGAGGTTATATTTTTCAAAGAGATCGAAAAGCCTCCATATTCCCACTCTCGCTCCGAATTCTGCCTGATGTGTCCCTGCGTCATCAGGCCCAATACCATCAGCATTAGATTGCACGCTATAGTCCACCACAATGCCTAGTGCACACTGGTGATTTTCTGGCCATTCTATGTCCTCATCATTCATGCTTTTCTCGTCAGTAATCGTATATCCGTCTTTCCAAGGCATAGTGTTTCTTCCTCCTTCTCGTCTGGATTTTTCACGAAATCCTATAGCCGACCATGTCATTCCACTTCAGCCGGGGCAGGGAACCTGTCAATACAATACCGTGCCAATTCTTCGCACGTTGGGAACCACACCCCCGGCCGCTGTTTCATCTCAACGATGAGCCTCTCGAGCATCGCAATTCTCAGGGAACGCCCCGAGACAAAAGGGTGAAGGCAGATGTTCATGTATCTCACCGTTTTATACAACTGTCTAAATGCCGATAGCCAAATATCGCACACTTTACCCGGGTCTGCTAAACGTTGACCGGGGTTTTCACTCCCGTACCACCCGAAATGGAAATACATGGCGTCATCGAGAACATAGTGAAAAGGAAGGTTTATCGCGCAATTCCGCCCCTCATCGTCGAACACGTAGTACGGGATA
>JBGVTJ010000206.1:0-2920 GCA_041862515.1 Thermodesulfobacteriota bacterium
GGAGGCTGGCCTGTCCGGCAAGGTCAAGGTAATGATCGGCGGACCACCGACAACGGACGATTTCGCCAAACAAATCGGAGCCGATTTCAGGGGCAAAGACGCATACGAGGGTGTTGAGCAAGCCAAACGCTTTGTTTCTTAGCCGCACCTCCACATAACAATCGTTTCACCATGGGATCGCTCAGAGAATAGGTGATCTTGTCGAGGTAAAACGGAGAGTGCTTCTCCAATTCACGTGCGGAACTCATAGCCCATCTCAAATGTCTACAATTTAGAGTATTGACCTTTACGCAGTGCATAGATCCCGATCACGGTGACGTCTTCATCGGCAAGGATTTGCTCCACACGTTCCCTATCCTTGCAGGAAAATTCCAGAGCCATGCCGCAGTCGGAACTGATTTCCCGGGGTACCGGAATCACACCGATTCTGAGCCCCGTCCTCTTGAGGATCTTTTCTCCCTTTATGACGTAGTGTATGGCCTCCAGCACCGCCGCGCACCGTTCTTCCGTCTTCTCCTTGGAAGGATTTCCATCCATTCCCATCTGCCACTCAGCCCCAACGGTCCATGAAACCTGGGACATCTAAAACGAAGCGAAAATACTTTTGCTTAAGGGGCTGTCGCAATATCCCTCAGTGCTTCGAGGACCTGACCGACCTCTTCCTGAGTGTTAAAAAATCCCATGCTGAGACGAACCGTTCCATGCGGGAATGTCCCGATAGTCCTGTGAGTCCCCGGATTACAGTGGAGCCCTACACGGGTCATGATCTCAAATTGCCTATCCAGGCGGTATCCTACTTCCGAGGCCTCCCTACCCTTCACATTAATCGAGACTGTGGGCGTCTGTTCATAAGGGTTCTTTGGCCCGTAAACGGTAATTTTCTCGATATCTCCCAGGCCCTCTAGAAGAGATCGAGTCAGCCTCATTTCATGCTGCCGAATCTCATCGATCCCCTGACTCAGGACAAATCTTACCCCTTCACCCAACCCCACAATCCCCGGCGTGTTGGGGGTTCCACACTCGTATTTATCCGGTAAGAAATTGGGATGATCCCATGAATCTGATTTGCTTCCGGTTCCCCCCAGTCTGAGGGGTTTCAGATCAATCCCTTCCCGAACGAACAATCCCCCCGTCCCCTGGGGGCCATAGAGGCTCTTGTGGCCCGTGAAGGCCAGCAAATCGATGCCCATTGCCTCAACATCAATGCGTACTGCTCCGGCAGACTGAGCGGCATCCACGAGAAAAGGGATCTCGCCGGATATCTTCCCAATTTTCCCCACCGGAGCAATGGTTCCCACGACGTTGGAGGCATGGTTGACGGCGATGAGTCGAGTGTTTTTCTTGATCGATCTTTTCAGGGCATCTAGATCGATGTGCCCCTCTTCTGAACACGGCACGATCGACAAATCGATAATCCCTTTCTTGAGCAGATAATTGAGGGGCCGCATCACCGAGTTGTGTTCCATGGATGGGGTGATTACATGATCCCCTTCCCTCAAGAGCCCCATAATGGCCAGATTAAGGGCATCGGTGGCATTACATGTAAAGACAAGCCGCTCAGACCGGGGGACATGAAATAACTGGGACAGACTCTCCCTGGCCTCAAAGACCAGGCGCCCCGCTTTCAGGGCCAAGCTATGGCCAGACCGGCCCGGACTTGATCCAATGCGGAGGTAATAATCCCGCATGGAATCTACCACTTCCGGTGGCTTCGGGAAACTCGTACATGCATTGTCGAAGTAAATCATTCAATCATCTCAAGGGGGAACCACCTTAACCGGCTGCCAGTCATACGTTGTTCTATCCCATTGCGTTACCAGATAAAGTGAAACGGGCTACGGTCTTATCACCCTGTCCGCTTCCATGAGAGAGCTCGCTATATCAAACATGTTGGTAACCAGGCCCACTTCGAGTTTGTCCTTGAGGCGATAGTAATCGAGGCAGGTACCACAAGACAGAACGGCGATATTCATGGCTTCCAGTTCCCTGATCGATTCGATGGTGTCTGATCCCTCTGTGGTAAGTTTGACTCCTGAATTGATAAATATTACCTTTTCTGGCTTTGGGCTAACGTCCTTCAAAGTCTTGAAAAAAGCTCGCATGAGTATCTTGCCCAGTTCCTCTTCCCCTGTCCCCATGAGATCGGAATTGACATAAACCACTACTTTGGGCTTGGAAGTCCTTGCTCTTTCATTTTCTCTTGGTTCAACCCGTGCCTCAGATGGATTGCCTTTCAAGATATCCAAATAGTAATCATCCCCCTTCTGTCTAGCGCTTACCGTACATCCTTGACTCATAGCAAACCGCTCCACATTATCGCGAGCCGTGGGGTTATCGACGATGGTGGTCACAACCCCCTCACCTAGAGATTCCAAGACGTGTTTGGTCATCACAACCGGCCGAGGGCAAGCTTTTCCTCTCGCATCGATCGTTTTGCTCATCGCTCCATCCTCGCTCTAAATGGTTTCCAATATCTAAAAACTACCCCTACTTACCATAAAGAATTCCGATAGTTCAAATAGATAATCTTAATAATATATTATATTATATATAGGGATTTTCAATACGGATAGTGGTCCGCTTCGCAGGGCCGATTCGAGAACGCCATGGAACCAGCAAACTTCAATGACCGATCAAGATGTTTTTTGATCCCGGACTTCCCTGCGCAGATGCGTCAGGAAGGCTTCACAGAGGGATGAGAGTTGGCGGTTTGCTCGTCGGATAAGATAGAAAGGGCGATGGAACCGAATGGCTCTGAGGGGGACGGTCACCAAAGAACCTCGTTTCAAGTCTTCCTCAACCGCCTGTCGTGAGAGGATCGAGATACCAATTCCTGCCTTAATGCTCTGAACGACGGATTGGGTGGTTGCCATTTCAGCCACGACGGACAATTCTGAGAAGTCGAAGCCATGAGCTTCCA
>JBGVTJ010000207.1:0-4575 GCA_041862515.1 Thermodesulfobacteriota bacterium
CTCTGCAATTTGGCATAGTGGAGAGGAAGTCCTCCCATTGAAGCCTCATCGTGAAGACATGCGGGAGAGGGGTCAACCTTCTCCAAGTCATCCTCTGAGGCGGAGGACATCAATACTGTGCGAAAAAATCGTATTCAACAGAGCAAACCTTTTTCTCTCCTCATAAAACCCACCTCCGCTGACTGCAACCTGAGCTGCGAATACTGCTTCTACCTCGGCCGAAGTGCTCTCTATCCGGAAACAAAGCGTCATCGCATGAGCGATAGGGTCCTTGAGCGAATGATTGCGAGTTACATGGCAACGGCTCAGCCGGCCTATTACTTCGGATGGCAGGGCGGGGAGCCGACGCTCATGGGCGTGGAGTTTTTCCGAAGGGTAACCGAATATCAGCAAAAATACGGCCGGCAGGGTGCCGTAGTATCAAACGGATTGCAGACAAACGCAAGCCTTATTGATGATGAAGTCGCAGCTCACTTTTCGAAATACCGATTCCTCGTTGGCGTCAGCATCGACGGACCCGCCCAAATGCACGACCGCTATCGGGTCAATTCAGCCGGTCGGGGGTCTCATGCGGATGTCCTCAAGGGGATTGATTGCCTGAAAAGGCATACCGTGGAATTCAACGCCCTCGTGCTGGTGAGCTCAGCAAACGTAAAACGGGCCAAAGAGGTCTATCACTACCTCTGCGATCTCGGGATATACTTCCACCAGTACATTCCATGCGTGGAATTTGACAACAACGGTCAACCTTTGACGTTCACTATCTCGGGCAGACAATGGGGCGATTTTCTCTGCGGCGTTTTTGATGAGTGGATAAAGTGGGATGTTCGTCGGGTCTCCGTCCGCTGGTTTGACTCCATCGTATCGTACCTCGTAGACGGCAGGCAGACCGTCTGCGAGATGGGGCAAAACTGCTGCGAGTATTTTCTCGTCGAGCATAACGGAGATATCTATCCATGTGATTTCTTTGTCCAGCCGGAACTGAAGCTTGGAAATATTTGTAAGACATCCTGGCGGGAATTACTCCAATCCCAGATATATCTGGACTTCGGCGCGCAGAAAGCACAGTGGCACAAACAATGCGATACCTGTAACTATTTGTCCTATTGCTCGGGGGGATGCCTCAAGCATCGGTTATTTCACGGGGCAAAAAATCCCCGGCAATTGAGCTGGGTATGTCATGGCTACAAACAGTTCTTCCAACACGCTCTTCCAGGGCTAAAGAAGCTCGCCGAAACGCTGAACAAGGAGAGATTAAGGGCAGGAATGATGGCAAGCTCTCGGGATTCGTCGGCTAAGATTGGCCGGAACGAGCCGTGTCCCTGCGGCAGCGGCTTGAAATATAAGAGATGTTGTGGCCGCTGACAGAACAAATCCCCCCTGCCGCAGCTTCAACCTCACTCATTCAGCCCTCGAACCTTCCACAGTCCGAAATAAGGATGCCTACGGCCCCGAAGCCTTGCCCTTGATTTGCCTCCAACCCACTGTAAAAATAGACAGGCCCGTCAGCACGATAAAGGCCAAGGAGATGGGGTTCGTAAAAAAGATGGCCGGGCTTCCCCCCGAAATCATGAGAGACTGTCTCAGGGGATTTTCCACCATGGGCCCCAGGATGAAGGCGATCAAAAACGGGGGAATTGGAAAATCAAACTTCCTCATGAAATAACCAACAATGCCGAAGAAGAGCATGGATTTCAAGTCAAAGAGGCTATTCTCGACGGCGTAAGAGCCTACCACGCACAGGATAGCGACGGTGGGAAAGACGATGGTCTTTGATACGCTCGCGACTCGGGCAAAAAACCTGATGCCAACATTGGCAATCAAGAAATTTGCTACGTTTGCCACCATGAGGGCCACAAAGAGCCCATAGATCACGTCGGAATGCTTGGGGATGAGTTCGGGCCCTGGAACCAATCCCTGGATGAGAAAGGCACCGAGCATCACCGCGGTGACTGAATCTCCTGGAATACCGAGGGTCAACAGGGGGATTAACGTTGCGCCGCAAACCGCATTATTGCCTGCCTCGGCTGCTGCAACCCCTTCCAGGGAACCATAACCAAATTCCTCGGGATGCTTTGACCCCCTTTTCGCCATGCCATAGCTGATGAAGGAGGAGATGACCGAGCCGATACCCGGAATGGCGCCGATAAACGTTCCGACAATCGCCGACCTGAAGATGGTCTTGCTGCAGCCCTTCAGCTCCTGGAAGTTCACGCGGTTATCTTCTTCCCTCGGGGACTTCTTCAATACCACAGTCTCCCTCCCACGGACCTTCTCCTCAACCTGAACGAGAATCTCGGGAATGGCGAAGAGACCGATCAACACGGGAATAAGGGGGAACCCCTTGGCCATCTCAAGGGAGTCGAAGGTAAAACGGGGGGTCCCGGTCATGAAATCCATGCCTACGGTTGAAAATAGCACCCCGAGAGACGCAACGAGCAATCCCTTTACAAGGGATTTTCCGGAAACCAATCCCACGATTGTCAGGGCCAGAATAAGCAAGGTCGTCAATTCAGGAGGCCCCAGCATCAGGGCGACGATAGCCAGAGGGGCGGCAACGAGGATCAAGACGATATCGCTGAAGGTATCGGCCATAACGGAGGCGTAGATCGCCATCTTCAGAGCTTTGAGCGCCTTCCCCTTCTTCGCCAATGGGTAGCCATCGAGGGCTGTTGCCGCCGCAGCCGGAGTACCGGGCGTATTGATCAGAATGGCCGTAATGGACCCCCCGTAGATACCACCCTTGTAGACCCCAATCAGCATGGCCAACCCCGTAACGGGGCTCATGGTGAACGTCAAGGGGACCAAAAGGGCCACCGACATTGTCGCCGTCAGGCCCGGTATTGCCCCGATAAATATCCCCGTAGTAACACCGATAAAGACGGCGAGGATATTCGGCAAATTAACAAAAACCTGAAGCCCCAGCTGGAAGTTCTCGAGCATGAAACACCTTCTCAGGGAAAGAGAATGCCTTCAGGAAGGATGATATACATGACATGACGGAAAAAAACGGAAATGCCCATGGTAGCCAGAATCGCCACCGAGAGGATCAGAAGCCAACGCCTTTCCCCAAAGTACAACATCAAGAGCCCCAGGGCCAAAGGGGTGGCCACCAGGTAGCCAAGTATGGAAATGAGATAGATATAAGCAGCGAGGATGACGAGGGTGGTAACCACCCTGGTCCTGCTGCCCATTCTCAGCGTCTCCCTATCCTCCCTTGCAATGGCCTCCTTGGATCGGAGACCGGAAAATATGAGAAGAGCGCTGAAAAGGGCGATAAGGAACAGGGACAATTTGGGAAAGACGGAGGGGGATAAACCCGTGGAGGCATCATAGCGCATCAGCTCCTGAATCTCCATGGGGATTATGAGGTAAACAACACCACAGAAAACGAGTAATCCCCCGCCGATCATCACGTTGGGATGAATTCGCCTCATGCAGCTTTAACTGCTCAATTACTTTCTCAGCAAACCCATGGACTTTACAAAGCCCGGGAAGAAGGCCTGGAGCTTTGCGCACTTCTCGCTAAACTCCTTGGGACCTAAGTAAACGATGGGCATCTCCATTTTTTGCATCATGCTCATAAAAGGCTTATCCTTCGCAACCTTTTTAAAGGTCTCCACGATTTTCGCTTTTACCGGCTCAGGGGTTCCCTTTATAGTTGCAACGCCCCACCAGACATCGGCCACCATATCCGGATATCCCAGTTCGACAAAGGTGGGGACATCGAGACCCGGAATGCTCTCCTCCCCCAGCAATGCCAAGCCCTTCAGGGTTCCCGCTTTGACATAGGATGCATCCTGTATCACCGAAATGAGGCCGTCAATATGTCCAGCTAATACCTCCTTTCTCGCGGGCGCATTTCCCTTGAACGGAATAATGGTGAATTTTACCTTTGCCAGTTCTTGGAGTCGAAGGGTCATCAGGTGGGGAAGGTTTCCAAAACCGGTGGTTCCGAGCTTTACCTTTCCCGGGTTGGCCCTTGCATGCTCGATCATTTCTTTCGCGTTTTTCCACGGGGAATTGATGTTGCCAATCATGAGTTGCGGGGCGCTCACGAGCTGAACGAGGGGTTCGAAATTTTCGAAGCTGTAATCAACCTTCACCTGGAGGGGATTAATGATAAGCGGCCCCTGAAGAGCTGCCAGGAGCGTATAGCCATCGGGCTTCGCCTTAGAGGCAAAACTGGTTCCTAATGTCCCCCCTGCACCGGGCTTGTTAACCACAATGAGAGGTTGGCCCCAGTATTGATGAATGACGGCCGACGCAGCCCGAAATATAACATCTGTTCCACCGCCAGCAGCATACGCAACAATCATAGTGACCGGTTTCTTCGGGTAGTCCGCTGCCTCACCAATAGTGGGGGGCAAGGTAAGAAGACAAATGACCGCCATAGAGATAAAAAGAAGCAATACATTTTTCCTCCTCAACATGTCTTTACCCTCCTTTCCGGTTTTTTGACACCTTCCCGAGTATAATTTAGGCTCTTTTTGTTTGTCAAGGCATTTGTCCTAGAAATACCATATAGGTAAGCAGACACTTTCCAACTAAGGGACCAGGCCAGGGGTAAAACCT
>JBGVTJ010000208.1:0-18748 GCA_041862515.1 Thermodesulfobacteriota bacterium
GACAAGGTCCGTAGATGAGCAAATGGACGAGCTCAGAGGGTCACGATTCGATGATATTTGACACGGATGTCTTCATCTGGATACAGAGGGGCAATAAAAAAGCTGCTCGGCTCATAGACCGTTCGGAAGAAAGATACTTGTCGGTCTATTCTTACATGGAACTCTTACAGTCCGCCAAGAATAAGCAGCAACACCGTTACATCAATGATTTTCTATCTTCCTTCGCCTTTGTGGTGCTCCCCCTTTCGGAAAGTATAGGCCATCGCGCTCTTATATACCTCGAAGAATATACCCTCTCCCACGGCCTGAGAGCCGGTGATGCCATCGTTGCCGCCACCGCGGCAGAGAGCAACATGACGCTCGTTTCCAGTAACGCGAAGCATTTCAAACCGATCAAGGAGCTAAAACTCAAGGTCTTTACCCCCTAAATCTCTCATTCGACGTTCAAAGTGCTCAATCGGCCACTGACCGTGCACGCTGGCAAATGTATGCTTATTAAACTATCATAACCGGTTAGCCCCAAAAGGGGAAAGGGCGGGTTGTTTTGTTTTTGATTCGTAATCAGTAGGTTGTCGGTTCAAATCCGACCGTCGGCTCCACTAACTTCTTTCAGCTCAACTTGTGATATCAAAGAGGTTGCCAGCACAGGCAATCCCTCTTTTTATTGTGCTTTAGATGGGATGCGACAGAGCTTGACATTTCTGTGATGTCAACCGAAGATTCAAGGAACCGATCTCTGCTCCCCGAGCGATTACGAATGTCCCGCAACTCATAACATCCTTTCCCGCCCTTCCATTGAAGGAGTACCCTTGTTATGTTAGTGTTAATGTTGAGGAGGGGATCCATGGCCAAAGTTCCAGCATTTTCTTCCGAGGACTTTGAGAAATGTGTTGCCTTTCACGGACACATCTGCCCCAGGCTGGCCATTGGTTTTCAGGCAGCCCGGGTTCTTATGGAACGGCTGGGCGTTCAAAGGGCGGGGGATGAGGAGTTGCTGGCCTTTGTGGAAAATGATGCCTGTGGCGCCGATAGGATCCAAGTGATGACGGGATGTACCTTTGGCAAGGGGAACTTCATTTTTAAGAACTTCGGTAAACACGCGTTTACCCTTGTGGCTAGAAAGCGGGGAAAGCCCTCCGCGTATGCCTCCGGCCTCATGGGGTTGAGGCTGCCCCCGAGCACCGTTCCCTCGCCAAAAAGGTACAGAAGGATGAAGCATCGCGGGAAGAAAGAGCACGGTTCAGAGAACTCCAAAGAAAGCGAGATCAAAAGATCCTCGATCCCGACGCCAGGTCGCTCTTCAAAGTTGAAGAAATTTCACTCGATATTCCCCCCAAGGCCAGGATTAGCAAATGTGGACCCTGTGATCTCTGTGGAGAGCCAAGCAACATAGACCGCCTCCGAGAGATAAGTGGGCAAAAGGTTTGTATTCCCTGTGCACGCGATCAAGCTTTGGAACCGAAGGGAAATAGATAATACCCCAGGAGGTAAGTGAAATGGGAAGGATCTTTTCGGATGTCACGAAGACCATTGGAAACACTCCTCTGGTCAAGCTCAACAGGGTTGTTGAGGGAATCGATGCGACCATTTTGACCAAACTCGAATTTTTCAACCCCTTGTCTAGCGTCAAAGACCGAATCGGTGTAAGCATGATTGAAGCTGGAGAAAGGAAAGGCTTGATCGGAGAGGAAACGGTGATTATTGAGCCAACGAGCGGCAACACAGGTATCGCCTTGGCGTTCGTATGTGCCGCGAAGGGGTATCGGTGTATTTTAACGATGCCGGAGACGATGAGCATAGAGCGGCGGAAACTGCTCAAAATGCTGGGAGCCGAGCTTGTCTTGACCCCTGGCCCTGAGGGGATGCCGGGGGCGATCAAGAAAGCCGAAGAGCTCGCAGCCCAAGTTCCCAAGGCGTTCATGCCCCAGCAATTTAAAAATCTGGCAAATCCACAAGTGCATCGGGAAACGACAGCTTTGGAAATATGGACCGATACTGATGGGCAGGTCGACATACTTGTGGCAGGTGTGGGAACAGGCGGAACCATAACGGGGGTGGCTGAGGTGATCAAGCCGAAAAAACCCACCTTTAAAGCCGTAGCCGTTGAACCAGTCGATTCCCCGATCCTATCAGGAGGAAAACCGGGGCCCCATAAGATTCAAGGGATCGGGGCGGGATTCGTTCCCGATATCCTCAACACGGAGATCATCGACGAGGTGGTAACCGTATCCAATGATGATGCCTTCAGCATGGCTAAGAGGCTGGCCAAGGAAGAGGGGATTCTTGGAGGCATCTCGTCAGGAGCAGCGGTCTGGGCAGCCTTGGAAGTAGCCAGGAGAGCTGAAAATAGCGGAAAGTTACTTGTTGTCGTTATCCCCAGCTGTGGGGAAAGATACCTTTCTACTCCTCTCGCTGAGGAAATCTAAGTGAGTTAAGCATTAAGGGGTGGAGGACAATTCAATCGGGCAGCTGCCGCAATTCCCTGGTTTTCAAGGGGTGCCTGAGCTTTCTCAGGGCTCTTTCTTCGATCTGGCGTACCCTTTCCCTGGAGATGCTAAACTGCTTTCCGACTTCTTCCAGAGTATAATCCGTCTTTTCCCCAATCCCGAACCTCATCCTCAGGATCTTTTCCTCTCTGGGCGTCAGTGTTGATAACAACCTCTGGGCTTGTTTGGAGAGGTCGAGGCTCTCGATAAAGTTTTCAGTGGCCAACTCGGAGTCCTCATTGGGAATGAGATCCTGGAGGCGTCCATCGTCATCCCCGATGGGTGTCTCAAGAGAAAGAGGCTCTTTGGCCAATCCCATAACCTTGTTGACCGTCTTTAAGGGGAGGCCAGTTTTTTTTGCCATTTCCTTGGGAGTGGGATCCCTTTCCAACTTTTTAATAAGGACATTGAAGGCCTTTGCCAATTTACTTCTGCTTTCCAGGAGGTGATTAGGTATCCTAATGGTTCTGGATTTATCGGAGATTGCCCGCGTTATCGCCTGTCGTATCCACCAGGAGGCATAGGTGCTAAATTTGTACCCCTTAGTGTAATCGTATTTGGAAACGGCTTTGATGAGTCCCAAATTCCCCTCTTGGATGAGGTCCAAAAAAGAGAGACCACGGTTCATATAGGCCTTAGCGATGCTTACCACCAATCGTAGATTGGACTGAATCATTTCCCTTTTGGCTCTTCCCACCTCCGATTCGGCATTCTTGATTTGTCTCAGCGCCTCGAGCATTTCCCCTTTGGCGGGGTTTGAATTGTCATCCTTCTTAACCGTATCTTCTAACTTCTGGATGATCCGGGAGATATAATCCTCCTTGGCTTGGACGATCTCTCGCGGTTTTATAATGCCTTCCTCTAGCTTTTCGCCCAGAGAGGCCAGTTCTTTTCTCGCCTGAGGAAATTTGAGGATGAGGTCGCGAATGCTATCTTCCCCTTTCCTGATGGTCTTGGAGAGCTCTATTTCCCTATCCCGGGTGAGGAGGGAAATTTTTTGCATCTCCTTAAGATAGGCAAGGGTAATATTTTCCGAACTCGAGATGGCGATCCCCTCCTGGGCCTGCTCGTTACGGTCCGATGGGATGTTGCTTTTTCCCGTTTCCGATTCGCTGTCCGTGCGCTGGATAAATCCAGTCAATTCATTGACCGAACATTCATCAGGTTCGGTGAGCCCAATAAAATCGGCCAACTGGCCATAGGCCAAAAACCTCCCCCTCTTTTTAATGCCCATCAAGCCTTTTGTGGTTCTGTTGCCCCTTTTTAATCTCAACTTCCCGTCTCCTGTAATTAACCGGTTTTAAATGATAATCATTATCATTACCATTAGTATAATAAACATTTACGTTAATGTCAACATTTTTGTCTTTTCCTTGAACTGGTAACCGTAAAACTCCTCAAACCTGAACAAAATAACCATAAACAATACCTCCATAATTGACAAAAGTCAAGATTTTTTTGAAAATTTTCCGGGGTCACCAGCTACATGGTGACCCCGGGATTCTCATCGAAACCCAGTCGAAATTCTGATAGAAACGTGATAACATGAAAAGATTCACCAACCCATAAGGTGGCAGAGAAATTCGGTGAACATTTGGTTCTTCAAAATTACCGTGGTCCTCTATCTCTTGGGGACCCTTAAGTACCTTCTCTTCATCATCCTCTTGAGGGAGTTGCTAGCCAAAATCGGCTTGCTTTCCCTGTTTGCAGGTTTTTTCCTTCACGCCATTGCCTTCATACTTCGGTATCTCGAAGCTGGGCATACCCCCATTACCAATCTCCATGAATCCCTATCCTTTTTTGCGTGGACCATCATCGGAGTTTATCTGGCTTTCTACTGGAGATATAGGATCAAGGTCTTGGGTCCTTTCATTGCTACCCTGGCGCTGATTCTGATGATCCCGGCAATGGTATTGCCCAAAGAGATCCTTCCGCTCGCTCCCGTGTTGCGGAGTTACTGGCTTCCTATCCATGTCGTTTTCGCTTTTCTGGGCAATGCCTTCTTCGCCTTGGCTTTCTGCACCGGGATTATGTACATCCTCCAAGAGCATCAAGTTAAATCCAAACACATTGGGGCCATATCCCGGCGCCTTCCCTCATTGGGGATGCTGGACGAAATCAACTACAGGGCATTGACCTTTGGATTTCCCCTACTCACCATTGGGATCATTACGGGTTCTCTCTGGGCTCAATATGCATGGGGATCTTACTGGAGCTGGGATCCCAAGGAGACTTGGTCACTGATCACCTGGTGCCTCTATGCGGCCCTCCTTCACCAAAGGCTGACAGTCGGCTGGCGGGGGAGAAAGGCTGCAATTATGGCCATACTCGGATTTTTCGCCATCCTCTTTACGTTTTTGGGCGTGAATCTCCTTTTACCAGGACTTCATGCTTATTCGAATTGGTGATCGTTATACGGTTTTTCGTCATGAACTATTGGAGAATGGTCTTTCATTGCTGGTATGTCATGAGATGGACGTCCTCGTTATTGGCATAAATCACAAAACAGCCCCCGTGGAGATAAGGGAAAAAATGTCCTTCTCAGGGGAGGAGCTGGGCAGATCCTTGAGGAAGGTGCTGGAGCACCCCGGATTCACGGAAGACATGATCCTCTCTACGTGCAACCGGGTTGAGATCTACGTCACCACCCAGGACCCCGAAAGAGACATTGTCGCATTGAAGAACTTTCTGGCCGAATACCATGGGGTTTCCCTTGATGAGTTCGAGAAGAGCCTCTATGTTCATTTGGGGAGTGGTGCTATCAGGCATATCTTTCGCGTGGCATCCAGTTTGGATTCCATGGTGGTGGGCGAACCTCAGATCTTGGGCCAAATTAAAGAGGCCCATAACATCGCGGCACGCCACAACACATTGGGGATCATCTTAAATAAGCTTTTACACAAGTCATTTCACGTGGCCAAGCGGGTGAGGACGGAGACGAGAATTGGCAGCAGCGCAGTCTCAATAAGCTATGCTGCAGTTGAATTGGCCAAAAAGATCTTTGGAACACTGGAAGGCAAGGCTGTCATGTTACTAGGTGCGGGGGAAATGGCGGAATTGGCTGCGAAACACCTCGTTGCGGCTGGGGCACAGAGGGTGGCCGTAGTGAGCCGAACCTACCAGAGGGCAGTCGATCTGGCTATGGATTTCAATGGCGAGGCCGTCGAGTTCGATGGGTTTCACGAGCGGTTGGAAGGAGTTGATATCGTCATCAGCTCCACTGGGGCTCCGCATTATATCGTTCACCCGGAAAATGTTCTGGGCGTGATCAGGGCCAGAAAAAACAAGCCGATGTTCTTTATCGACATCGCCGTTCCCAGGGACATTGATCCCAGGGTCAACGAGATCGAAAACGTCTATCTTTACGACATCGATGATCTCCAGGAAGTTGTTGATGCGAACAGGGATCGCCGGGCCCGAGAGGCAAGGAGGGCGGAGGAAATTGTCGAAGAAGAGGTGCTCACATTCTGTAATTGGTATACATCCCTGGACCTCGTGCCGACCATTGTCTCCCTTAAGGAGAAGTTCGAGGAGATTAGGAAAAGGGAGTTGAGCAAAGCCCTTTCGTCGCTTGCCCGAATCACGGAAAAAGAGAGGGAATCCCTCGAGGCCCTCACCTCAGCCATCGTAAAAAAGATCCTCCACGATCCCATTACCTTTCTGAAAAGTCCCGATCTCAACACGAATACGACCGAATACGTTGATGCGGTGCGAAAGCTCTTTAGGCTCGATGCGGAAGGGGGAGGTCGAGCAAAGAGAAAGGGGGGAGATGAGGGGTCTTAGGATCGGTACAAGGGGATCTCCACTGGCCCTGTGGCAGGCCAACTGGATAAGGGATCTTTTATTCCAGGGCCATCCTCACCTGAGGGTATCCTTGATCAGGATAAAAACCAAGGGGGATAAGCTCATCGATGTCAATTTAGCCACAGTTGGGGGAAAAGGCCTTTTCGTCAAAGAGATCGAAGAAGAGCTCCTGGGGGGGCGGATAGATCTGGCCGTCCACAGCATGAAGGACGTCCCCGTCCAGTTCCCCGAAGGACTCCACATTCGATTCATCACTCGGAGGGAGGATCCCAGAGATGTCCTCATCTCCAGGGATCGCATCACCCTAGAGGAACTCCCCTCAGGGGCAAAGATCGGTACGAGCAGCCTCAGAAGGAGAGCCCAGCTCTTATCCTATCGTCCCGATTTTCACATCATCCCCCTGCGGGGGAACGTGGATACCAGAGTGAGGAAACTGGATACCATGGGTTTGGATGCCATTGTTTTGGCCGCCGCTGGGGTTAAAAGGATGAACATGGAGGGGAGGATTTCCCAGTTTATTTCGCCCGAAGTGTGCCTTCCCGCCATTGGGCAGGGAGCCTTAGGGATTGAAACCCGAATCGCCGATGATGAGGTCAATCAATACCTCAGTATCATCGATCACGAGGCCACTCATCTGTCGATTGTGGCTGAAAGGGCCTTTTTGAGGAGGCTTGAGGGAGGTTGTCAAGTTCCCATCGGCGCTTGGGGAAGCGTATCGGATCAGGGCTGGTTGACGCTGAAGGGATTCGTGGGTGACCTCGATGGAAGGAAATCAATCAAGGGCGAGATTGAGGGGGAGATGGGAAAAGCCCAGGAGTTGGGGATGGCCTTAGCCGAAAACCTTCTGTTCCGGGGCGCAGATGAGATATTGAGGGAACTTTACGGAAAGGAAATCACCCGGGCATCTTAGATGGGAATGGGAAAATGGGAAAACCCCTGTTGGGAAAGAGAATAGTTATCACCAGGGCTCGAGATCAGGCGAGGGAACTCACCCGGTTGCTCAGGGGGTATGGGGCCCACGTGATCGAATTCCCGACCATTAAGATCGTTCCCCCCGATAGCTGGGACCCCGTAGACAAGGCAATAGGGAACCTTAAAGCCTACCATTGGATTATTTTTACGAGCAGCAATGGGGTCAAATTTTTCCTCAAGCGGTTGAGACTGAAAAAGAGGCGATTGACGGAGTTCACCAATCTTCGGTTCTGTGCCATTGGGCCCAGGACGGCTCAGGAGATCGAAAAGGCAGGGGTGAAGGTGAATGTGGTTCCGGATCAGTATTATGCCGAAGCCTTGGTTCAAAGATTGGGGGTTGAGGAACTAAAGGGAAAGCGAATATTGTTGGCCAGGGCGAAGAAGGCCCGGGACCTCGTTCCAAGGGAATTGCGCAAATTGGGAGCTGCTGTAGATGTAGTCGAGGCCTATCAAACGGTAATGCCCGATGTGAGTAAAAGGGAGATGGAGAGGGTATTCCAGGGAGATAGAATTGATCTGATCACCTTCACCAGTTCCTCAACGGTGAATCACTTTATTCAGATGTATGAGCAGCAGGGTAGCTCAAGAAACCCGTTGGCTGGAGTGGCCATAGCGGCAATTGGCCCCATTACGGCAAGTACCCTCCAAAGGCGGGGAATATCCCCCAATATTATCCCCAATTCCTTTACCATCCGTGCTCTTACCGAGGCCATCGTTGACTATTTCAGAGAGGCATCTGGAGACAAAACCTGATTTCCTTTTCGCTCTCCGTCACCATTGTGAGGATTTCGAAAGTCCCACTTCCCCCTTGTTCCCAACTCAGAATCCTGGTGGTATTTCCCTCATTGGGTTGGATTTCCCCGGTTAATTCAGTCCTGGGGCCGAGCACTCAGGCAAAGGAAGGGGAGGCTATCTCATTAATTTCACTGGACAATATGGGCAAAATGGGCTATAAATAATGGATTGAGGGTCGAAATCCCATCGATAGGGAGGAATAGATGCATTTTCCCCAGCTTCGTTTAAGGAGATTGAGAAAGAACGAACGCATCAGGAGACTCGTGAGGGAGACGGCCTTACGTGTGGATGATTTCATCTATCCGCTTTTTGTCTGTCCGGGAAAGGGTGTGAAGACTCCCATTTCCTCCATGGTTGGACAGTTTCAGCTCTCCATCGATCATATTATTACGGAGGTCGAGGAGGTGGAGGGTTTGGGGATACCGGGAGTTATCCTGTTTGGAATTCCAGAGAAGAAAGACGAGTTGGGTTCGGAAGGCTATTCGGATGATGGTATTATCCAAAGGGCGGTTAGGGCGATCAAAGAGGAGTTTCCTGACTTCTTGGTGATTACCGATGTCTGCCTTTGTGAATATACCAGTCACGGTCATTGCGGAGTAGTAGAGGGTGATCAAATCCTTAATGATCCGACTCTCGAATTGTTGGCAAAACAGGCACTTTCTCATGCACGGGCGGGCGCGGATATGGTGGCTCCTTCCGATATGATGGACGGGAGGATTGGGGTCATACGAAAGGTACTGGATGAAAATGGGTATAGCGAAATCCCCATTATGGCATACTCCGCCAAGTTCTCCTCCAGCTATTACGGCCCCTTCAGGGAAGCAGCTGGATCGGTACCACAATTCGGGGATCGAAAATCCTATCAGATGGACTCTGCCAACGCCGATGAAGCGCTCAGAGAAGTTCGCCTGGACATCCAGGAGGGAGCTGACATCGTTATGGTTAAGCCTGCCCTTGCTTATCTGGACATTATCTATCGGGTGAAAGGGGAATTCGACATCCCAGTGGCGGCATATAATGTGAGTGGGGAGTACGCCATGATCAAGGCAGCTGCCCAATTGGGATGGATAGATGGCGAAAGGGCGATGATGGAATCCCTGCTGAGTATTAAAAGGGCTGGGGCTGATATCATCTTGACCTATTTCGCAAAAGAGGCTGCCAGGCGGATATGAGAAGGTTTGACCGGGAACAGTTCCTTGCGCCGCCATTAAGAATGGTAGCCTGGGAGTTGACCCGTGGGTGCAATCTCTCCTGTGTACACTGCAGGGCCCTGTCGGGTGAAGGTCCCTATCCCGGGGAGCTCACCACAGAGGAGTGCCTCCGGCTCCTAGACGATATCGCCTCCTTTTCCGCACCCGTCGTCATCTTAACCGGTGGTGAGCCCATGCTGAGGCCGGATGTGTACGAGATAGCCGAATACGGGACTGGGAAAGGACTGCGGATGGTATTGGCCACCAACGGGACCCTTCTCACCGAGGACAAGGCCAAGCGGCTGTTGGCGGCGGGCATACAGAGGATTAGCATCAGCTTAGATGGCGCTGATGCGGAAAGTCACGATCAGTTTCGAGGTGTAACCGGGTCTTTCGAAGGCGGGCTACGGGGGATTCGATATGCGAAAAAGGTGGGACTGGAGTTTCAAATTAACACGACGGTTACCCAGCACAACCTCCCGCAACTCCCTCAAATTTTGGATTTAGCAGTAGATCTGGGGGCAGCTGCCCACCATCTCTTTTTGTTGGTCCCAACGGGAAGGGGCAAGGAGGTACAGGACACGGCCATTTCCCCCCATGACTACGAGGAGGTATTGCACTGGTTCTATGACCAGAGGGATCACGTTTCCCTCCACCTGAAGGTGACTTGCGCCCCCCATTTCTACCGGGTTTTGAGACAGCGGGCTCGGCAGGAGGGGAAGACCATGACGACGGAGCAATACGGCCTCGATGCCGTCACCCGAGGGTGCATGGGTGGGATCTCCTTTTGTTTCATCTCCAGTACGGGAGGGGTCCAGCCCTGCGGTTACCTTGAACTGGACTGTGGAAATGTAAGGGATGGTTCCCTTGAATCAATATGGGCGCAGTGCACGTTCTTTAAAGACCTCCGGGATGAGGACAACTATAAGGGGAAATGCGGTTATTGCGAATACCGAAAAGTATGCGGCGGATGCCGAGCAAGGTCCTTTGAAATGACGGGGGATTATCTGGCGGAAGAACCATATTGTATCTATGAGCCAAAGCGCAGGGGCTGTTAAGTCATCGGGAAGTGTCAGTTATCGGGAGAGGCGCTTTCTCCCCGCGTACGATGCATAGCTGACAAGCCGATCGTGGGTTAGAGGAGACCCAGTGAACTGGCTATTGGCGAAAGTACGGGGGATATCGGGAAGAAGGTTACGATTCGGCATTCATCTAAAGTTCATCGTGACCATCGTCCTTCTGATCATGCTGACCTCCATCATCATGAGCTGGTTTTTCATCAAACGGGAGGTCGATCTGATTCAGTCTAATTTGCGACACAAGGGTGAGACGCTGGTCCGTACCCTTGCCCATAATAGCCTCTATGTCGTTGTGACCAATAACCAAGAGATGCTCAAAGCGTTGGTTAGTGGGACGACCCGTGAAGAGGATGTGGTATTCTGTTTAATCCAGGATGCGCACGGAGACATCCTGGCCAAATCATTATCAGCGGTCTTTGGAGGAAAGAAAAAGAGATTTCACCTGTTGGCCTTCTCCGTTCCCATTCTGGCTAAGTCGTGGCGAGGCGATGAGGAGCCGCAACCGCGACCCAAGCTACCAGTCTCCTCTCAGGAGGTAAGGCTAGAATCAGAGCAACTAGCTGAGCTTTGGCAAGGACTTTCAAGGGAGACAGTTGCCCAAGATGCGGTCGGAGTTGCTCACTTGGGGCTCTCCCTGTCCCGAATGGATGAATCACTGGCCGAGGTCAAGGAACGTGTCGGGATTCTGGTTCTTGCGGTAGTGGGAATTGGAATTGTCGTTACCATCTTCCTTGTGGATATTATCGCTAACCCCATTGGACAGCTGGTATCGGCGACGCAGGGAATCGCACGGGGAGATTTGAGCCATCCCGTAGAGATCAACACAAGTGACGAAATAGGAGATTTGGCAAGGTCTTTCAACCAAATGGTGAAGCAGCTGGAGGATTCGAGGCTGGAGTTGCAGCAGTACAGTAGGACTTTGGAGAAGAAGGTTGAGGAAAGGACTGCGAAACTGAGACGGAATGTGAGGGAATTGTCCAAAGCCCGAAGAGCCACGCTCAATATCTTGGAGGATATCAATGAAGCCAAGAAGGAGTTGGAGAAGGCCAATTGGGAATTGATGGCAATGGATGAGATGAAATCAAAGTTTCTGGGTACCGCATCCCATGAGCTTAAAACTCCCTTGACCGCTATCAAGGCAAACGTCGATTTTATCCTCAGCGGAAGGGAAGGGCCGATACCGAGAAACTTGCGGCAATACCTAACGACTATTCAGCGAAATACCAATCGAATCCAAGAGATCATGGAGAAAATGCTGGATATGGCGAGAATTAAAGCCGGAAAGATCGGCCTCCTCCTGGAAAAGGTGAATCTCCTGAGCGCCGTCAAGGGATATGTGAAGGAGATCAAGCCCATTGAAAAGCGCGTCGATATAAAGATCAAAATTCCCAAGGGCATTTACGTTCAAGCGGATAAGGATCGGCTTCACGATATCTATATCAACCTCTTGTCCAACGCCTTTAAGTTCACCCCCAAGGGAGGTGAAGTGATGGTTACTGCCCGGCGAGACAACGATGTGGTGTTGGCCGAGGTTTCCGACACTGGGGTTGGAATTCCAGAGGATCAATGTGAGAAGGTCTTCGATGAATTTTACCAAGTCGACCGCAGACGATATGGCGGGACCGGATTGGGGTTAACCATTGTAAAGGGAATCATCGAGGAACATGGGGGGAGGATTTGGGTCGATTCCGAGGTCGGAAAGGGAAGTACCTTCTACTTCACCGTCCCAGTAGCCAAGTAGAGGAGAAATGGTGAAGACAAAAAAGAGGGAAAAAGCGAAAATCCTCATCGTTGACGACGTCCCGGATACCGTCGATATCATCCAGAAATTATTTAGATCCGAGGGACACGATGTATTCACGGCATCCACAGGAGAGGAAGGTGTTCGGAAGGCGGCCCAGATAAAGCCCGATGTCATCCTCTTGGACATCAATTTGCCCGGCATCGATGGGAACGTGGCACTCCGGAAGATTAAGAAGGAAAACCCGGATCAATCCGTGGTGATGCTGACCGCTTATGCAACTGTAGACAATGCCATTCAAGCCCTCAAGGAAGGGGCCTCGGATTTCATCAAGAAGCCCTTCGAGATGGACCATTTGGTTCATATCGTCAACCGATGTTACGAAAAATGTCAAATATTGATGCAAAAGGCAATGCTCGAGGAGGAGGTGATGAGGCTTTCGATTACTGATGATTTGACGGGACTTTATAACCACAGGCATTTCTACAAGAAATTGGAGGAGGAGGCGACACGGGCCAATCGCCAAAAGATGGCCCTTTCGCTTATGATGTTCGATGTGGATAATTTCAAGAAATATAACGATACCCGTGGCCATATCGAAGGTGATAGGGTTTTGGAGAAGATTGGGAAAATCGTTGCCCAATGCATAAGGCAGAAGGTCGATTCGGGCTATCGGTATGGAGGTGATGAGTTCGCGGTCCTTCTCATCGGGGTGAAGGCAGACCGAACCTCTGAGATAGCCGAAAGGATTAGGGGCTTGGTCGAAAGGGCCAAGCTCGGAGATATTACCGTCAGCATTGGCCTGGCCGAATATAACTCCGATGTAGACCTCGAGCATTTCGTAAAATTAGCTGATGATGCCATGTATATGGCAAAAGGCCAAGGGGGGAATCGAATTCATATCTGGACCTCTCCGGAAATGAAGTGATGGGGATTTCGCCGAATAGAGAACTCTTCATCGGGTTCTCACCTCTATCGATTTTTGCCGGGCCCAGGGGATTGGTCTAATATGCCCGAGATACCACGCCTTTTCCTCATTGATGGGAGCTCCTATATATTCAGAGCTTTTCATGCCATCGGCCGGTTGTCCACGTCCAAGGGCTTTCCTACCAATGCGATCTTCGGCTTTACCTCCATGCTGCTGAGAGTCCTTAGGGAGATGAAGCCCGAATATCTCGCAGTAGTCCTCGATGCCAAAGGATCGACATTCAGGGACGAGATCTATCCCGACTATAAGGCCAACCGTCCCGGCATGCCGGAGGGCTTAGAGCCTCAAATTCCCTATATTAAGCAGATCATCGAGGCCTATAATATCCCGGTCATCGAGAAAGAGGGTTACGAGGCCGATGACGTCATTGGAACCATCGCCAAGGAGGTAGCCAAAAAGGGGTTGGCTGTCGTCATCGTGACGGGCGACAAGGATATGTTGCAGCTGGTCGATGAGCATATTTGTACCCTGGATACCATGAAGGATCGCTCCTTCGGTAAAAAGGAGGTACTTGAACGATATGGCGTCAAGCCGGAGCAGATGACGGATGTCATGGGCCTGGCAGGGGATTCGATAGACAACATCCCTGGAGTACCAGGGATAGGAGAGAAGACGGCCGTCGCATTGATCAAGCAATATGATACCCTCGAAAATCTCCTTGTCAATCGGGAGAAGCTTCCCCACAAGAGGCTGATTGAAGCCCTTACCCGGTTCGGGGAGCAAGCCACGTTGAGTAAATGCCTGGCCACCATCGCTACGGATGTTCCCCTTGAGTATAACCTCGAGGATTTTGCCTTATCCGAACCCGTTGTGGAGACGCTCAAGGAGATCTTCCGTGAACTGGAATTCAGCAAATTTCTCCAGGAGATAACGAGTGAAACACTATCCATGGAGGACTATCACCTCGTCATCGAGAAAGATCAATTTTCGAATTTGGTGGAGAAATTAAAAGGGTGTCAGGTGTTTGCCTTTGATTTCGAGACCACATCCAGAGAGCCCATGCTGGCCGAGCTCATAGGCCTCTCTTTCTCCTGCCATCCCCATCAAGCGTACTATATCCCCTTGGGACATCGATACGGTGGGGCTCCGAGGCAATTGGATAAGGAGTTCGTCCTCAGTGAGTTAAAACCCCTTTTCCAGGATGAGAAGCTCAAGAAATACGGTCAAAATATCAAATACGAATATGTGCTCCTCAAACGGAGGGGCATCAAATTGAGGGGGATAGAGGGGGATATCATGGTGGCGTCCTATCTCTTGAACCCCACAAAGCATAATCACAACCTGGAGGAAATAGCCCGGAAATATCTGGATCATCGCATGATCAGCTATAAGGACGTGGTGGGATCGGGTAAAAAGGAAGTAAGCTTCGATCAAGTGGATCTGAACACGGCCAAGAATTATTCGTGCGAGGATTCCGACGTCACCTTCCTGGTGAGCCGCATCCTCTTTCCTAAGCTGGTCGATGAGGGGCTGAAGGACCTCTTCGACGAGGTGGAGATTCCCCTGATCGAAGTCTTGGCCTCCATGGAGATGAACGGTGTTAAAATCAACCGATCCCTGCTGGAGGAGATGTCCAAGGAGTTCGAGAGTCAGCTCGCTTCCATAGCAGATCGGATCTACCTTTTGGCCGGGGAGCAGTTCAACATCAACTCCTCCCAGCAGTTGAGCAGGATCCTCTTCGAAAAATTGAATCTTCCCAAGGTTAAGAGAACGAAGACGGGAACGTCAACGGATACGGAGGTCTTGACTAGGTTGGCTCAGCAGCACGATCTTCCCCTGGAGTTGCTGGCATATCGGAGCCTTTCCAAACTGAAATCCACATACATCGACGCCCTTCCCAGGCTCATCAATCCTCGGACCGGAAGGGTACATACCTCGTATAATCAAACGGTTACGGCTACGGGAAGGCTGAGTTCAAGTGATCCCAACCTGCAGAATATCCCCATTCGATCCGAGGAGGGGAGGAGGATCCGCCAAGCCTTTATCCCGGAAGAGGGCTGGTTGATGATCTCGGCTGATTATTCACAGATCGAGCTGAGGATCTTGGCCCATCTCACGAGGGATAACGAGCTCTGTGAAGCCTTTCATAGGGATGAGGACATCCATGCCCTTACGGCGTCCCATGTCTTCGGAGTTCTCCTTGAGGACGTCACCCCGGAGATGAGAAGACAGGCTAAGGTCATCAACTTCGGGATCATCTATGGTATGAGTGCCTTCGGTTTGGGAAAGGAGTTGGGAGTCGAACCCAAGGTGGCCTCGGCATATATCGAGGGCTACTTTCAAAAATATCATGCGGTGAAGGACTACATCGACTCTTCCCTTAAGGAGGCCAGGGAAAAGGGGTATGTGACCACCCTTTTTGGACGGAGGCGTTACCTTCCCGAAATCAACAGTTCCAATCAGATGGCGAGAAACGCCGCCGAGCGAACGGCGATTAACAGCCCGATTCAGGGGACAGCGGCCGATTTGATAAAGGTCGCCATGATCGAAATTCATCGGCGGCTGAAAGACCTTAATCTATCCACTAAGATGATCATGCAAGTCCACGACGAATTGGTCTTCGAATGCCCGGAGGGCGAGCTTGAGCGGGCCAGCGGGATCATCCAAGAAGGGATGGAAGGGGTGATGCACTGTTCGGTCCCCCTGAAAGTCTCCATCGCTCACGGAAGAAATTGGAACGAGGCCCATTAAGACCCTTCACATGGAAATGCGCTCAATGAGCTCTGTGCATAGCTCAAACAAGCATCAAATCCTGAAGTCGCTTCGCTCCAAATCCTAAATACGAATATCTAAATCCTAAACGTTTTGGTTATTTGAATTTGCTTAGAGTTTAGAAATTACGATTCGAGGAATTGTGTCATATGATTGCTGTGATCGACTATTCCATGGGGAATCTCAAGAGCGTGAGCAAAGCCCTCGTTAAGGTGGGTGGGGATGTAGTCGTTACCTCCAACCCCCAGGTTGCCAAGGAGGCACATGGAATTGTTCTACCCGGTGTTGGCGCATTCGCCCAGGGAATCCGAAACCTCGAAAGCCGGGGTTTTCTCCCCCTCCTCTCCGAATGGGAAAAGACGAATAAACCACTCCTGGGACTCTGTTTAGGGATGCATCTCCTCTTTACGGAGGGGGAAGAGGGGGGATTACATCGGGGTCTCGATTTCATGCAGGGTAGGGTCAAACGGCTCCCGGCTACGGTGAAGGTTCCCCACGTGGGATGGAATCAGGTGAGTTTTACCGGGGACCGCGAGGATGCGTACTTGCGAAATATTGCCGACGGCTCCTATTTCTATTTCGCTCACTCCTACTACGGAGAACCCGATGATGCGGGGGTTGTGGTGGGAAGAACGGAATATGGGGTTCATTTCGCCTCGATGGTTCGGCGGGGCCGTATACTGGGCGTGCAGTTTCACCCGGAAAAAAGCGATCGAATCGGACTCTCACTGTTGGCAAACTTCGTCCGGGTGACCGATGCAGACTCGTGAGCGCCATGGAATTCCCGCCCCTAGCCCTCTCCGCTTCAGCCTCCTTCTGTTCCCCCTTGAGATGGAGAAGAAAAACAGGATATCTTTATAGGTAAAAGACCGAGGAGAGACCTTGCATGGGGAACTTATTGACGTATCAAGAGATGGTAACTCGTTATGAGGGGGGCGAAAATGCCTTCGACCTCACCCTGGAGAAATGGGTGAGAATTCGAGAATTCATAAAGACTGCCTTTACCACATTACAGTTCGATGAAGTCCTCGAAGCCGCTGCACTCAAGGTTCCGCTCTGTTTGGAACATGAAGATAATTGTGGTCTATGCCCCTTGGAGGCCATTTGCAGCAGGGGACAGGAGGGGTCATTTATGAAATTCATACGGGCGATTCAGGCTTACTGCATCGCGGGGGATCTCCTCCCCAAATCCTCCTTGCTCGGGTTAACGGACCAAATTATTTCGGAGTTGGAATCCTGCAAGACGGAGTCGCTCAAAAGAGTTAATTGAAGGGGGGATTTCCCTTCAACCTGAACTCATCATACCTACCATTCCCATTTTTCCAAAAATTGTGGGTCCTGAGATAGTTGAAATCGCTGTGGCGTTGGAGGTCAAGCCCGGGGGGGAGGGGGTCTTAGACGAAGGTTTTGCGCAAAGGTCTCGGGGCGAATTCCCAGAACATATTTCGTCCACACCCGTTTCCCCTAGTGCTCCGGTTTGGACATTCGGGAAGATAGCCCCAGTTTGGGCTGACCACACCGGGGATAACCGTGCAGATGCGAAATCATTGGCACCGAAATTGCAATTTTTACTCAAACCTAGGAAAATGGGGGTGAGATGAAAAAAACAGAGATTTATGAAGGCCCGGAAAAAAGGCAATCCGTTCGATTCAAGGCTACTTTTCCCGTTATGCTCAAACTCTATGTGCGGGGGAGGACGGGGATTATAACCACCCTTATCAATGCTGAGACGGCAAATATCTCTTTGGAGGGGATTTGCATCGAACTGGGGTTATCGGATTATATCGATATTATTTCCCTTGTCGAAGCCGCGATGAACAAAATTGGGGTGGATGTCGGCGTTGAACTCATAATGGGAGGGGTGAACTTCACGGCAATTGGTGAAGTTATGTGGTTTAAGAAGCAAGGTGAGGACCATCTCAGGATTGGAATCGATTTCATGGGAATAAATAGGGATGATCGTTCGATGTGGAATAGGGTCCTCTTATCATTGGGCGAAGAGGCTCAAACAATACGGGCCTGAAGTATTGAAAGTCCACAATTGCGACATGCTCGAAAAAAACCCTCACGAAAACGCTCAGTTCCTTGTCCCTTTAGTCGGACTAAACCGCAACCCCTTACTGATTCTTGGGTAACTTTTTTCCCTCCATAAGATCGTTTCCACGTCTCTTTCATGGTATCTCGGGGGAGATTAATACGCGAGCTTAGTGTCAAAAAGCGACACGCTGTCGGGATACGGGATAGATGAGAACATTGACCTTTTCATCTCCTCCTGTTTCATGATGGCTCAGCGGGCAGGAGAGACATCATCAACCACTTTTTCCGAGCGAGTATAATTTTTCCGTATTTCCGCCAGCACCCTAGCCTTGTTCAAATCATTGGCATTCATAAACTCATCGAAACCTCTGTAATCTTTGGGCCGCCCATGTGATCAAACCAGGCACCCCGTGTCCTGCCTGGGAAAAGAGCGGTTCAAATCCTCTTGGGGACACCGCCTTAACATTTTCGTATGCTTATTAATCTTGTACCAGCCTAAGACTCAGCTAGGGCTGGCTTTTTTGTGAGCCCCGGGGGGGGTTAATTCGTAGACGAATGATGAATCGTATATGGTTTTGAAGTGGCAGGGGAGCATCGGTGAAAGGAGGGTAATGGTAGTGACCACTGGAGCTCAGAATAAGCAAGGCTTGGGGCATCACTCGCCAGATGATCTATAACTGGAGTTTCCTGATTTTTTTAGACCGGATTGTTCTAACCTAATGATTGTAAAGGAGTTTATATTTCTCATAAGCGAACACCATTGTCCCTTCGGTTGCTCGTGGTCTGTTGCCCAAATTCCCTTTCGCTCACTGAAAAGAATTGTGGACCACTCTAGAGTTCGCTTCACTGCAAATCCAAAACTCGCCCTCTGTGCTCAGACATTGGATTTGCGGTCGTTTCACTTCACTAAGTCTTTCGATGCATAAGTTCGGTTACGAACAAAT
>JBGVTJ010000209.1:0-2891 GCA_041862515.1 Thermodesulfobacteriota bacterium
GGCCATGTTCGAGAACATGCTCAGCTTGATATTCCAAGACGAATATGAGCTCTACGTCTTTGACACCGCGCCAACGGCCAATGCCCGAAGGCTCCTGGGGATGTCCAAGGTTTACTCCCTGTGGGTAGAGAAGATGATCCACAGCCGGGGGGAGGCGTCGGAATTACGGAAAAAGCTCTCCTATAGCAGAAAAAGAAAAGAGGAGCAGGATCCCTTGATGGATTACCTTCTCCAGTTCAAGGATCGGATGGCGGATGCCAAGATATTATTGACCGACCCCCAAAAAACCGTTTTCTTTTTCGTTACCCTGCCGGAAAGCCTGCCCATCGCGGTCATCACCCGATTCATCAACTGGTTCCACGATTTCGGAATACCCGTGGGGGGGGTGATCGTAAACGGGCTAATCCAGAAGGAGACGGTGACGCCCCAATCGCCAGAGTTCGTCCGCAATCGCGTCAGGATGCAGGAGGATTACATGGAGAAGATCTGGCAGACCTTCGGGGATGGAGTCAGGGCCATCGTTCCCCTTTTTGAGACAGAGGTTCAGGGGCCGCTCATGCTCAACAAAACGTCTGAGTATCTCTTTGCCTAAAGACGGTCCCGTATCCACTCCTTCCCAAAGTGGAGTGGCGGGCCCCACGCTCTTTACGCAAGTGCATCCGTGAGGTCCCTTTCCTGGAGCATCTTGCGTTTCCAGGTTGCTATCTTAGGAAAAACGTAAGGAAGAATGCGGAGGGAATAATAGGGAGGCAGGATCGGTACTCCCAGGAGATCGCCCATGGTGATCAAGATGAAGAGATGCTCCAAGTTCCCGCGGGTCTTGAGGGCAAATTGGACGGTCTCGTAGGTGGTCATCCCGTAAAGGAACTGCCTGGCGGCTCTCATAAATCCCTTTAAAGCCCCCTCTCCTTTCGCTTGCTGTTCGGTCATGGCCATTCTCCCTTTTTTCGAGAACCGATGAGCTCAAAAGCTTCATCCTGATTCGATTTTCGCCCTGCCACGAATATCCCCTCTTTCAGGGCACAGTATAGTAAAATGGAAAGCAATGTCAAAAAATATCGAGAATGAACAGGACAGGCCTCTTTCAAGGTAGGCACAAAAGGTAAGAGTATGAGGAAATAGACACGCCCCGGACAGGACTTATCAGGGAATCCAGCCAAATCGAGGCCTGATCACTAATTTACAGGATGTCACAACATCGTTGCTCGGCCGTTGAACAAAATAGGGCGTAAGAAACTGAGATACGTGTCGGCAGAAATTATGAGGAAACTTGGATTTGTTAAATGCTGAAGACCTTGAGCTTTTCCGACCACTTTTTGAAGGTTCAGAGGGAAGGTCGGGTCATCTCTAGTGGCACTTCAATTCCGAGAGATATCCAAAGATCTGCCGGAGATCGGCCTCCTGGCACGTTCCGGTGAAGCTGATCATAACCGTTCGTTCCAGTTCTGAGCAATGGAAGGAGAGACACAGCTTTCTGGCCAGTTTTTTCTTGAAGAATCCCACTCCCACCTCTCCGAGAAAATAAGATGCTTCGTGGCCGTTAACCATCAACGATCCGCGGGAATGGACATCAACGCCCTTGGTTTTGAAACCATCTCGCTTTCCCCTTTTTACCACGATGGTCATATCCAGGGCGATTTTCTTCAAGGGGTTATAGACGATCTGGTCTGTTTGCCCGGCTTCCACCCAGGCGACTTCACCCCGTCTAACGTTGCACTGTACATCCGGCTGCAGGTAACTTCTCGTTATCCTCCAGCCGGCGGGAAGGGCCAGGGTCAAAAAGTGGGTGAGCCCAAACAAGATATTATTGGCGGCTATGTCGTGCTCGGTCTGGTTGAAGGCCATCTCGTTGGCTCCGTTAGGGGTCAGCCCAGGTGGCTTTGAATGATGAGGTCCAGTTGGGTTTTATCGGGGTCGGTGTATTTTTCCCTTCTGTTTACGATGAACGTGGGGTAAGTCTGGGTCCGGTAACGGATGGATTTATAAAACCCGCGCAGGGTTCGAGCGTCGATGACCTCGATACGAATTTTCTCCCCGTATTTTTGGGCCAGCTCGTTGATCCAGCCAGAGAGGTAGAGATAATCTTCTTTCAGCTCCTCCGGATATTCATTGAAGTCCCCCTCATTCCGCTTTCCCTTCAGACCCACCTGGTCTGAAATAAGCTTGTAATGCTTTCAACAGCAATACGTCATGGGGATGAGAGAAAGCACTTCCACCGTAATGGGTTCCATTTTTTCGCCTGAGGAGAAACGGGAAGGCCGAAGAAAGGCCTTCCCGTTTTCATCGAGTAGTGCCCTACTACTCCCTTTCCCCTCCCGCGGACTCCACAGGAGCCTTGGCGGGGGCTCCCTCGGTCGCAAATCGCATGATTGCGGCCCAGGCATCCTTGGTCAATACGATCGCCAAAATCACCAACAAAATCGCGATTCCTCCGGTGGCCCAATACCCTATGGCCCGGTCAATGGGAATATCAGGGGTCGTAAAGAATGTTCTGAAGCCCGTAAAGGCAATGACGACTGCGGCGGAGAGGGTCGTGGCACCCAGAAATACCGAGGGCCACAAGGTGTAGGAATATTTCCTCCCCTCCGAGGCCAACCAGCAGGTCACGATGAGCAGGGCCATGGAAGCCAGCATCTGGTTGAAGGCTCCTCCCAGCATCCAGATTGAAGCCAAGATCCCGGTGAAGCAGAAGACCGCGAAGATCGCGATGGTGAAGAGGGTGGAGACGTGGATGTTCTTGAAAGCTGGCCAGAATTCCCCCAGCACATCCGACCCGTAGAGGCGCATGAACCGCACCCCCAGGTGGATCAGGGTCAGGCCGATGATGGCAAAAACGATGCTGGCAAACGTCATACCGGTTGTCTGGGGGAAGCCAAGGTGGGCGAGGAAAT
>JBGVTJ010000210.1:0-7843 GCA_041862515.1 Thermodesulfobacteriota bacterium
TCGGCATCGAGGCCATCAACAAAAGGAAACCGCGGGACGAGGTTTACCAATTCCTGGATGAATTCAAGGAATCCTCCGAAATCACAAAGCTCATCGAAGGGGGAAGCCTCGTTGAATACTCAGCCCACGTGATCCCGGAAGGTGGGATCACCTTCATGCCAAGGCTCTATTCCGACGGCATCCTGATTGTGGGGGACGCCGCCGGGTTTGGGCTCAACATGCTGATCACGGTGAGGGGGATGGAATACGCCATCGCCTCAGGGATGATGGCCGCCCAGGCCATCAAGGAGGCCAAAAAAAGGGGGGATTTCTCCGCCCGATCCCTGGCCTATTACGAGGATCTCCTGCGAAACAGTTTCCTCCTGAAGGAACTGGAGACCTTCCGCCACGCGCTGTCCATTTTGAAAAATCCCCGATGGTTCAATCATTACCCTCAGGTCGTCTGCGAGCTCTACGAAAAGCTCATGCGGATAGATGAAAACCCCAAACCGAGGCTCTTCTCGACTGCCTACGGAGAACTACGAAAGAGCATCCTCAACCTTCAGGGGATTAGGGATATCCTGAGTTTGCGCCGAATCTAAGGAGATTATCCATGACCATTGAGGAGAAACTGGCCCAGGATGCCTTCAAAAATGACGAAGCAAGCCACATTACCCTCGACCAATCAATCTGTAAAGAGTGCAGGGAGCGCTTCTGTATCTATTCCTGCCCGGCCCACCTCTACTCCCTCAATGAGGAAACCGGTCAGATGCAGGTGGAGTTCGCCGGGTGCCTCGAATGTGGCACGTGTATGATTGCCTGTATCTACCGCTCGGTTACCTGGTGCTACCCCAGGGGCGGCTTCGGGGTGTACTATCGGTACGGATAATACCTCCCCGGCTTATTCAGGCTAAGGATATTTTTTGACGCTCCTCTGTTCTCCAGAAGCTCCGGAACCCCCCAGATCTCAATTTTCTTGACTTCGTCTCATGAATTACATATGATGACGAAAATATCAAAGGAAGGGAGGTGAAAAAGCCAGAATCTTAACCCAAGAACCTTAATGAAAGGGGGGAATGTAAATGCATAGTCGATATCTTTCCAAAATACTTATCGTGGCCCTGATTTCTGCCCTTGCAATCGCTTCTTTTGCGGGGGTTGCGTCGGCCCAAAAGAAGCAGCCCATTTCCCTGGTTATCGCCACAGCCACCACAGGGGGAACGTACTATCCAATTGGCGTCGGTATGGCCTCCCTCTGGAGCATCAAGCTGGCAGACAAGCATAAGATTATGGTTCAGGCCATCACCTCCGCTGGCTCGGGGGAGAACATCAATATGCTCAAGGGCAAGGAGGTGGATCTGGTCATCCTCCAAGGGCTCTTCGGGAAGATGGCCTGGAACGGCATCGGGATCTACGAGGGGAACCCGTATAAGGAGCTCCGCACCATCACCATGCTCTGGCCCAATGTGGAGCACTTCGTGATCTTCGAGGATAAGGTGAAGACGGGCACTGCTACCGACATCAGGGGACTCAGGTTCTCCATCGGCAGGGCGGGAAGTGGTACGGAGATGTCCGGCCTCACCATCATGGAGGGGCTCGGAATGAAGAGGGAAGATGTCAAGGGGGAGTACCTGGATTATTTCGGATCTTCTGCGGCGATGAAGGATAAGAGGATCGATGGGGCCAACCTCGTTGCCGGTCCTCCGGTAGCCGCGGTCACCGATATCTTCGCGAGCCCGGGAATGAAGGCGGCAATTTTGGAGTTTACCGACGAGCAGCTGAAAGAGATTAATGAGAAAACCGCCTATCCGGGTTTTCGCTACGTCATCCCGGCCAATATGTATCCGGGACAGGCTAAACCGGTGCAAAGTATCGCCCAGCCCAATTTCCTTGGGGTGAGGGCGGATGTGGACAAGGAGGTGATCAAACTCCTCACTAAGACCCTCTTTGACAACCCCGATTACCTGAAGGCAGTCCACAAGATGGGGGCCTTCATAACGCTGGAGAAAGCCCTCAGCGGTCTGCCCGCCCCCCTACATCCAGGGGCCTACGAATATTACAAAGAGAGGGGGTTCAAGATCCCCACGGACTTGATCCCGCCTGGGGCAAGTTAAAGGGTGAATGTGGGTCATGGTCTTTCCTGCGGGGTGATCATGGCCCACCCTTTTTTACCGGCCATCCGAGGGGACCCTGTGACAGAGGGAAAGAAGAAAGAGGACATCAAGGATCTGGAGGATAAAGGGGAAGTCACCACCGCCTTTCGGGAACTTCCTGGAAAATGGAGGTTGGTTGTCTATATCATAGGAATCGCTACCTCCATTTTCCACATCTGGGTGAACACCATCGGGGTGATGCCGGGAATCTACCGCAATGCTGTCCATCTCGGCTTTGTCATGGTGTTGGCCTTTCTCTTCTACCCCATGGTCAAGAAGAAACCCGAAAGGGGTTTCGGCCTTGATATCTTTTTTGCCCTGCTAGCATGTATTGTGGCCCTCTATATCCTCTTGTTCGAGGAGGAGCTTCACCTGGAGAGGGGTTCCGTCCCCATCATGAGGGACTACATCTTTGCGGCCATTGGCATTGTCATCCTCCTCATTGGTACCTATAGGGCTGCTGGGCCGATCATCCCCGTCCTCTCCATCTTCTTTCTCGCCTACGCCCTGTTTCTCGGCAAATATATTCCTGGGGCTTTTCATCACAGGGGTATCAATCTAGGAAGGTTGCTCTACCGCATGTACCTCACCGATGAAGGGATGTTCGGCATCGTTTGTACGGTCTCCGCAACCTATGTCTACCTGTTCATCCTTTTTGGGGCCTTCCTGTTGAAGTCAGGGGCGGGCGAATTCATCATTAAGTTGGCCCAGGCTTTGACCGGCAGACGGGTTGGCGGCCCCGCAAAAATAGCCGTAATCTCCAGTGGGTTCATGGGGTCGGTCTCGGGCAGCGCGGTGGCCAACACCGTGGCAACTGGCTCTTTCACCATCCCCTTGATGAAGAGGATTGGATACAGACCTGCCATTGCCGGAGGTGTGGAGGCGGCCGCCTCCACGGGAGGGCAATTGATGCCCCCTATTATGGGGGCCGGAGCCTTCATCATGGCCCAGTGGACTGGGATCTCCTATCTCAAGATCATTGCCGTAGCGGCCATACCGGCCGTGATGTATTTCCTCTCCGTGGGTTTCTTTGTGCACGTTGAGGCCCTCAAGATGGGAATGAAACCCTTGAGTAAGGAGGAGATACCCAATCTCAAAGAGGTCTTAAGAGAAGGGGCAATTTTCCTCATCCCCGTGGTTTTATTGGTCCTGCTTTTGGTCAGGGGGTTTACCCCCACGTATGCCGCCTGTGTAGCAATGCTCTCCATTGTCGTGGTGAGCTGGTTTCGCAAGGAGACCCGCATGGGGGCCAGGGAAATCCTGGACGCCCTTTACATCGGGGCGAGGAACAGCGTCTCCACCGCCGCCATCCTCATCTGCGCCGGGATTGTCATCGGAATCGTGGGGATCACCGGAGTGGGGGTTACCTTCTCAGGGATGATCATCGATCTCTCCGGAGGCCACCTGTTCTGGGCCATCATCCTGGTGATGCTGGCCTCCCTCGTACTGGGCATGGGGCTGCCGGTGACCGCCTCGTATATATTTCTCGCTGTTCTCGCTGCGCCCGCGTTGACGCAGATGGGGATCTCCCTGCTTGCCGCCCACATGATTATCTTCTGGTATAGCCAGGATGCCAACGTGACCCCCCCGGTCTGCCTAGCCGCCTACTCCGCCTCGGGGATAGCGGCATCGAAACCCATGGAGACCGGCATTGCCGCCTGGAGGTTGGCCAAGGGCCTTTACATCATTCCGTTTCTCTTCGCTTATACCCCCCTGCTTTTTGAGGGACCTGTCCACGAGGTGGTCTTCACCGCGGTGAGTGCGACCCTGGGACTCATAGCGTTCACCGTTACCATGCAGGGATACTTTCTGCGCAAGCTCTTCCTCTGGGAGAGGGGATTGATCGGTTTGGCCACATTGGGGTTGCTCTGGCCTCATACGACCTTCAGGATCGTGGGTTTTCTCATCTTAGGTTCCGTCTATCTGCCTCAAAAGCTAGCCGCCAGACGAAGCGCCATTGGGACAACGGAATACTAAAGATCAACGTTTGCAGGTAAGAAAGGCTGATTCAACCCAATGAAAAAGGGTTCATCCATGCTCGCTATTATCATCGGGAGAGTTGCCATCACGGGAAGGAACGTTGTCTTCCCGGAAATCGCGTTGAACCCAGCTTGTGCCTTTTCACTTCTTAACTAGTTGATTTTTTTTGCATTTTTTTACTATGGAAACCCGCAAAGTCCCATTTCATCCAAAATTGACACCGTAAAGGGCATGATGTATGATTAATCGTGGGACAGGGAAAGGGATGAAAACAGAAAACGCAGGTAATGATTCAGAAGGAGCGAGGGAGGTCACGGAAGATACGCAGCTCAAACCAAAGAGGAGGGCTGTGAGGAGGATCGATATCTTCAAGGCGTGGTGTAAGGCTTGCGGGATATGCGTTGCCTTTTGCCCAAGAGGGGTTTTGGTCATCGATGAGGAGGGTTATCCCCTCGTGAACGATTTGGATGCCTGCACGGGATGCGGGTGGTGCGAGATTCGATGTCCGGATTTCGCCATTACGGTGAAAGACGGAAGGAAAACAAGGGAAGTTGAGAGGCGAGATGAAAAAGAGGCAACCTAGGGAATCCCTGATGCAGGGGAACGAAGCCGTAGTGGAAGGGGCATTGTACGCCGGATGCCGGTTTTTTGCGGGGTATCCCATCACCCCCGCCACGGAGATCTCGGAGGTCATGTCCATCAGACTCCCTCGAGTTGACGGAACCTTTATCCAGATGGAGGATGAAATTGCGAGCATGGGGGCGATCATAGGGGCTTCTCTGGCGGGAGTCAAATCGATGACCGCCACCAGCGGCCCTGGTTTTTCGCTCATGCAAGAGAACCTGGGATTTGCGTGTATGTCCGAGGTGCCGTGTGTTGTCGTGGACGTCATGAGGGGAGGTCCCAGCACGGGAATCCCCACCTATCCCTCCCAGGGAGATGTCATGCAGGCCAGATGGGGGACCCATGGTGATCACCCCATCATCGTCCTCGCCCCCTCCACCGTCCGGGAGTGCTTCGATCTCACCATAAAGGCCTTCAATTTTTCCGAGAAATATCGGACCCCCGTTATCGTCGTATTCGACGAGGTCGTTGGGCATATGCGGGAGAAGGTTGCCCTTCCACGCGCAGAAGATGTGGAGGTGATCGACAGGATCAGGCCCACCGTGCCACCGGAATGGTACATCCCTTATGAGGATACAACCCAGGGTGTTCCCCCAATGGCTGTTTTCGGGGATGGCTATCGGTTTCATGTGACTGGCCTCACCCATGACATTCGTGGATTTCCCACGTTGAGGCCCGACGAAATCGGGCCCTTCATGCATCGCATTCATCGAAAGATTACCCTCGGCCTCCCAGAGATTCAGATGGGCGAGTTCTTTCAGCTGGAAGATGCCGATATCGCCATCATCGCCTACGGTTCCGTTGCCAGATCAGCCCGGAGGGCGGTAATGGATGCCAGGGAGAAGGGGGTGAAGGTGGGTTTGCTCAAGTTAATGACCCTCTGGCCATTTATGAGGGTAGCCGTCGAGAGGGTCATCAAAAGAGCAAAGGCACTCATCGTTCCGGAAATCAACATGGGCCAGATCTCGCGAGAAGTGAAGAGGGTAAATGAGGGAAAGGCAAAGGTGAGCACCATAAACAGGGTGGATGGATTGACGATCCCCCCAGGGCAGATATTGAGGAGGATCAGGGAGGTGTCCTGATGTCAGAGGTTACGAAGCTCATCTACAAATACCTTCGTCATGACAAGAAGTTTCCCCATGTCTGGTGTCCGGGCTGTGGGACGGGAATCATACTGGGAGCCTTGATTCGCGCTATCGATCGGACCGGGTACGAAAAGGATGATATGGTCCTGGTCTCTGGCATCGGCTGTTCAGGAAGGATGCCCGTTTATGTGGATTTCAACACACTCCATACCACCCATGGACGAGCTCTCACCTTCGCCACGGGAATCAAACTGGCCAATCCCAACCTCAACGTCATCGTCATTATGGGAGATGGCGATGCCATGGCCATCGGCGGAAATCATTTTATCCATGCTGCCAGGCGAAATATCGACTTAACGGCCATCATCGTCAACAACAGCGTGTACGGCATGACTGGCGGCCAATACTCGCCCACGACCCCTTATGGTATGAAGGCGACGACGGCCCTCTATAGCAATATCGAACAGGAATTTAAGATATCGGAATTGGCGGTAACGGCAGGGGCGGTATTTGTGGGCAGGGGAACGGTCTACCATGCCAAACTCTTGGATACCTTGATCGAGAAAGCGATCCTGAAAAAGGGGTTCGGTGTCGTTGAGGTGATCAGCCACTGCCACATCCAATATGGCAAGCAAAATCGCTTGGGCTCCGCCGTGGACATGATGAAGTGGCAGAGGGACAATGCCGTGACGGTTCAACGGGCAAAGGGGATGAACCCCGAGGAGCTTGAGGGAAAGATTATCACCGGAGTTTTAGTAGACAAGGAACTCCCCATTTATCAGGATGAGTACGATAAGGTGAAGGAAAGGGCGAAGGAGGGATTGTCCTCCCTTGCAGGTTAATGGGAGGTCCCGTTTCGCCGATCTGTCTTAAAAGGCATGGGAGGAAAAAAGGGGCATGGCCAGGCGGTACGAGATACGCCTCAGCGGTTCAGGGGGGCAAGGAATTATACTGAGTGGTATTATCCTCGCCGAGGCGTTAGGCCTTTACGGGGGAAAGTTCGTGGCCCAAACCCAGAGTTATGGGCCGGAGGCAAGGGGGGGAGCAAGCAGGGCCGAGGTTATCGCAAGCGACGAGGAGATCGATTACCCCAAGGCCATCAAGCTCGACCTCCTTTTAGCGATGAACCAAAAGTCTTGTGACCAATACTACCGTGATCTCAAGGAAGATGGGATTCTCATCGTCGATTCAACCTTCGTAAATCAGGTTCCCACCAGCAAAGCCATCCAGATTCCCTTTACCAAGATAGCCAGGGAGAAATTTCACAGGGAGATCGTCGCCAATATCATTTCCCTGGGCGCAATAACGGAGTTCATGGATATCATCTCCCCTAACGCAATGGAGGAAGCAGTCCTCGCCAGAGTTCCCAAGGGGACGGAGAAGCTCAATAGCGCTGCTCTTAAGGCGGGCCTGATGGCGGCCAGGAAATTCAAGGAGTCGATGAAGAAGGGGCGTGAACCTCAGGAGTATCACGGGGAGGATTGACCGATACTCCTTCGGAGGAGATCGTAAAGCCTCCTGCCCCAACACCAAAAAGGGGAATCCTTCTCACCTTTATCTCCACGATATGGCCCTCCTTGACGGAAGAGAGGTCAACCCTTTTCCCCGCATGTATGAACCCACAGATATCCCTCCGAAGACTCAAAGGGGAAAAATCGGGCCACCAACCACCTGGAAGTCCCATCATCAATGGGACGATCAAACAGCACGAAGGATGTTGGGCCCCAAACCCTCGATGAGCAGAGCCATCACAGAAGACCATCATCCCCTCCTGGGACTTTGGAGCCCTGCGGAACCGATGCCGGCGAGGACGTCTTCGCCTCTTGGGGAGGATTTCCGCCCGCCTGCGGATGCTTCTGACTGTCTCCCAGCTGATGCGGATCCCCTCAACGATGAGAAACTTCTCGGTAAAATGAGTGTCGTTGAAAGAGGCGTACTCGGTGCGAGATAAGGCCACGATCCTCTGCTTGAGCGCCAAACCAATGGCATTGGCTGGCCTTCTCCCCCTGTTGCCATGTACCA
>JBGVTJ010000211.1:0-22441 GCA_041862515.1 Thermodesulfobacteriota bacterium
TTAACGGGGAATGAGCTGATCCCAGTTAACCGGACCCCGCCCACTTTTTCCATGCGCGTGCTCCCCCGGTTTCTCTTGAAACTCGGGGTGCTTCTTTTCAAAGCAGAGGCGTTCCTCTTCTATGAGATTCCACAGGGTAAGTTTTACGGCATTGCCCCTCTTCTCCTCCTCGTCCTTGGTATTGTGTTGGAGGATCATGCTAATGCGGTTATTTTTGCTGTCAGTAAAGGACCATTTCCACGCAATAACGACATGGAAGACATCTCCCCGCCACTCAGTGGGTTCGCCGAATCGTTCCTTAAACCGCTCAAGGAGCTTATCGTAAAAGTTCTTCGTAGAATCGGCATACTTGAGCTTAATCCGCACGATCTTCCCCGGCCTGGCGCACGTTCCGTACCAGATGAGACCGCTCTTGAACCCCTCCACCTCCTTGATCTCCACCTCCTTAAGGTACCCCATGTGTCGGATTGGCAGGGCAGTATCCATCTTTACCATCTCCGCATAATCGGCGATGTCCCTGCCCAAGGTAAATCCCGCCACCTGTTGTGGGGCTTGGGCCAGACCTATGCCAGGGAAAAGGAAAAACACCATATTCACCCATAAAATTGCTTTTCTCTTCATAACCACCCCTTTTTTCTTCCACCAGTCATAGGTTCCTCGCACATTTTGCCCCACAATTTCATTTTATCGCATACCCCTCGCTAGATCAATCTAGGGGTCTCTGAAAAACTGAAAAAAGGAGTTCTGAGCGCGAATCAAGATTTTTTCCCTTCTAGAGTTTTCAGTGTTACCAGAGAAAACGGTTGTCCCTGAGCGTAATCTGCTGGAAAAGTGGGGACCCATCGAGGGTGAGCAGAGCTTGTCCTGAGTCTTCGACCCTGAGCCTTTCGGCAGTGAGCGACTCGACATGAGCCTTCGACCCGAGCTCAGGTCGAAAGGCTCGTCGACATGTCTCAAGGCCGAACTGCTCAGACCGAGGGGCGGAGCCGAAGGACTTCGACGTGAGCGACTCGACATGAGCTCGTCGAGATGTCTCAGTCGAACGAAAGGGGAAGACCAGCCCTTTAGAGACTGGAAAGGGTAAGTATTCCCCGCCTGTGAACCCCGAAAGGGTCACTTTGGAAGCTCTGAAGCGAAGGGACGAGGGTTTTCTCTTTGAAGGAAAAATATTTTGAGCAGCGAAGAGCGACTTCTTCAGAGATCTTTTCATTAAGGCTCAACCCTTTATCCGAAACTTCTCCCTCATCGTCTGGATAATCAATATGCCAAGCGCGTCAGCGACTTTAGGATGAGGGTGACCCCCATGGCAAACATCCCAGTAAGGCCCATCCCGCAGGAAAAGCCAGCCAGCAAAACGGGGGCATATTGGCGCCACATGGCTCCGTACCGCTTCAGAAAAAGGAAGCGCCCCAGCAAGGCCCCCATCACTTCAAGGATGAGTCCGTGGGGGGTGGTTTGCCCCAACCCGCGAACCACACCGTAGATCAAAAGAACGGGAAGACCCAGTAAGGTTAGCAGGGCATAAGTAAAAATGCCGAAAACCATACCCGACAAGACATAGCCCCCGTTGAGGGCTTGGAAGAAGTAGGAATCGCCCTCCAGGGTGGAGGTTTGCATCAACAGCGTATTTAAGGCCTGGAGATGCCACAATTCCTGCGCATAGGGATAACTGCTGGAGGGAATGGGGGCCAATCGCCAGATGAACTGGGAAAATAGAAGGCTGGCCACCATTACCACCGGGAAGACCACGATTTCAGCCTTAATGATCCCCCGGATGCTGGTTCCGGTGAGCTCGATCTTGCGGAAATTGACGGTGGCCTCGCCATAATTGTGGATCGGGATGGGGGCATACCAGATCTCGATCCCCTGGTAGCCGAAGAATTTTGCTCCGGCGATAAAACTCGCTTCCCGCACCAGTGGAAGACTTACGAATTGTCCAGCAATTCCTTCCATGCGGGCAGTGATGTACGATATAATGGGCGTGTAAATAAAGCCATATCCGAGAAAGAAGATCCATGGGAAGTTGGGAACAAGCCAGATACAGAGGCCAACATATGCAAGGGTTGAAAAAACATAGATTCCTATGGAGATCCAGAAGTTGAAATCTCCCCGGCCAGGCGGTGGGCGAAATAGCTCCTTGAAGCTCCCTTGCCGCCCGGAACCCTTATTCCCAAAAGATCTCACCACATGCCAGATCCCCACAAAGGCGATGGCAAGCCCTAGCCCGATGCCAAAGCTCATGTAGAAGTCGAAATTATTAGCAAAGACGGTGTCCACGGTCCCCATCCCCTGGTGCCAGCGGGTAAGGATGCCCTGTCCGTAGAGAATCGGGTTTGCCACTACCGTGATCAAAAGTCCTATAAATCCTCCGATCACGGCCCAGAAGGGAAGGACCATTCCAACAAATATGAGCCCCAGATCGAGTTGGATTCCGGTGGCCACTGCCGGGAGAATTTCCTCAGTGTGGCGGGTCAGTTCAACCCAGGGAATCGGAATCAACCGGATCGGTTGGGTGAAAAGAAGGCCCGAAACAGTAGGCAATAGAACATAGATCCCGCCAAAGGCAAGCCCGATGACGCCGCCTATGGAAAAAACGCGCCATTTCCAGCTCTTCTGCTTATCTTCCGTTGACTCGGCCAGGGCCATCGTGCCCAGGGCTCCCACCGGGGCCATGGGAAAGGGGAGCTTTTCAACATCAGAGGTGATCCGGTACAGGGCATACCCTAATCCGAACTGATCGATCCGCTGGATGATCTGGGAACCGATCAGCAGCAGTATGGGAATAAGCCAGTCGCGATGGAAGAAGGTTCGAGCCACTAAGGATTCGGACTCTGGCGGGGGGGCTACCCAGGTAGGAATAAACTCGGTCACTCCCAGCATCCTGGCCGCGTCAGACTGGACGAGATACTGATCCCACAGCAGACCCTTGAAGGGAGAAGCCAAGGCTGCCCCTGCCATGTAGTAGAGGAGAAAAATCTCCTGCTGCTTGAGTTCCTTGTAGGATCGCTTGGCGATCTCGGCAAAGAGGATAATCGTGACCCATCGAGCAGCGGGACCGATCCCCGTGCCGATAACCAGCTGGAGGTACATGCTTCCGGGCATCATGAGAAAGCCGATGAAGATTGCCCCCACGATGGCCTTCCAGTCGAATCCCTCCTCGAAATGGTCCGGGGGTTTCAGGAGATCTCTGTATTCTTGGAGTTCCCTGTCCTCATACATGAAGACGTTCTATCGGCCGTGGTCACAACACGGCTATGGGTTCCGGGTTTTCAGTTCAACCTTCTGAGTCCTCATTTCTTACCGTTTTAGGATTTCATCCCAAGGTTCCAACTGTGGAAAACTTCTCCTCCATATCCTTATGACGAATTGGCTCGAGATGGAATACGAGACAACATATGACAAAAAAAGTCTTCTTTTTAGATGGAGACGATGAAAAATCCATCTCGACCCCCCACTTCAGAACTCACCGTTCAGCTGGGCAACACCTGGAAACTTGCGTAACCAAAAAGCCCGATAATGGCCCATATCCCTCCCATGAGGAAATCGCCAATGATTAAGCCCACAAAGAAATAACGGAGCCCCCTGAAAAGAGTCACCCCGCCGTAACGCATGCAAAGGACGTTACTCAGCCATCCCAAGAAGAAGCTGAACCAGAGAATCCGCATGGCCGAGCTGTATGCGATCAGATAACCTATGGGATGAATAGGCCACCAATAGAACCGATGATAGCAGATCACCAGGATCAGCATGACGAGCGCTCCCGCCACGGAAAAAACCGCCACCCAGTGGCCGGGTTTCACGGGCGAATCGATCAGGGAATAGATGTTTTCATAGACCGCCACCGTGCTGCGAGTGGCCCAATCAAGTTGAAGCTCCCGGACACCGAATTTGTAGCAGAGGGCCAACATAGCCAGAAAAGAAACCAACACGCCGGCCACCAGGGTGATCGCTATGCCGCCAATGATCATCCGCCTATTAGCGATTCCTTGGGTGACTTTACGGGCGTGCACGAGAGAGGGCATCAGGGATTCCCTCAGGTCCACAAAAAGGACCTTCTGGACCACCCCGGCAACGAGGACCCCGATGCCCGTTAAAAGACGGGGGCCCAAAAAGGCGATCAGGCCATCGATGGGGGCCACGGTCAAGGTAAAGTAAGGGATTCCTCCCTGGCAGATGATCCTGCTCGCCACGAGCATGACCATGAAAAAGGCTGCCACAACGGAGAAGGAGACCCAAAAAGGTATACCAAAATAATTGCACCAGATCACGATCACGAGGGTCCCGATGACAAACCCCCAGAAGGCCACCCTTGTAGGGAGCCACTCTCCCCTCGAAGGGTCCTCTCTTTTAAACCCGAAGCCCTGTCGGAGGAGATCCAAAAGATGGTATCGCGCCAGCCAAAGGAGAAAGAGGAAAAAAACCCCGTAAGCTCCGATCATCTGCGTCTCCTCTGGCCGGGAAAGCGTTGGGCCAAAAGTAATCCCCAGGGCGGCCGCCGGTATTCTGTACCCCAAAACGCCCAAAAGGCCGAACAACAGACCCCCCATGATGAAAAAGAACCAGAAGGAAAAGGAGATCTGCTTTGGGGTGAGGAAGGCAAAACCGATAAAGGCCGGATAGATATAGATCTTGAGCTTATAAAATCCGGAAAAGAGGCCATGTTTCGGGAAATAGGGGCCAGCCAGGATCAGGGTTGGGATGTCGGGGATCGCCGGATAATAGAAATGGAGCCCGTTGATCAGGTGGAGCACTACAGGAATCATGAGGCCACCCAGGAGAAAACGATTGGCAAGAAAATGGCTTATCCCGTTTTTATCCACGGCTTCTTCAATCAACAGGGGAACCTGTAAGAGCGGAAAATTCATCCTTTCATTGTCAAGCCACTGCTTGCTCAAGAGGGTCACAAGGCAGATCATGACGAAATAGCAGAGGAGGATAAAACCACTCCAGACGAGAAGGGGTGCAAGCCAGGCTTCCCATGGGATCTTTCGGAGGATTTCCCACCATCCCATCTGACGTCCCGCGGCAAGACCATTGTAGAGACCTTCTATGGCTTCCTGGCTCTGGGGATACCACGCCTTCGGGAGGAGGGGATGTAGAACCTCTGCCCAGCGGTTCCCCACAGTGGCGAAGTGATAGGGGGCCGTGAGGTTGATGAAAAATGTGCGGACCAGGCCCGTGTAAGCGATCCCTGAAACGAGGGCCATCAGTGTCCAGGCAACCAAGAGCTCCTTTCCCGTGAGCCACCTTCGGCCCTGGAATACCTTTCCCATCAGGGCAACCAGAAGGGTCATCCACATCAGAATGATAAAAGGGGCCAGGGGAAAGTGCCCCCCTCCAAGGGGAGTCCCCTGGTGGTAGGCATTGTTGAGGGGAGTGATGGCGCTGATGGCTACTGCAAGAATAAATCCCACCACCACAGCACGGAATCGGATACTGAGGCCTATTTCTCCCGGATCATCCCCCTTAAAGGAACCTTCGGCGATGGAGGCCGGTCCTCTGTTACGGTTTTTCCCACTCACCGCTCGGTGGCCACACCTTTCTCTTTTAGCGTTACATCAAGGGCCCGCTCATAGCGCTCTTGAGCTAACTCATCCAGGGAACGCCACACCAAAAGTTGTTTGCGCAGCTGATTGAGGAATCCCTTGTTGATTCTTCTCCAGGCGTTTGCTTCCCCTGCCTCCCGTACGAGGCGGATTTTGATCTCCAGAAATCCGGGATCCTCGGCCGCGGGACAGAATATCACATCCACTCCCTGCATAATGCCGAAGTCAAAAGGGGCAAGCCACACTTTCGTGTGGAAGTTGAGGCAAGCCTCATATCTGCAGACAGTATCCCTGCACACGGGCTTTTTTTCGGCGATCCCTGAGAGTAGGGGACATATAAAGGTAAGAGCCAAATCCCCGGTGGAAAAGAGTCCGTGGGAAATGTCCTGATGTTCCCTGAGATACTCGAAAAGGAAACCACCGATACCCCGGTGTTCCTTGTACTTCATATAGAAAGGGAGGGTGATTTCAAGGACATTTCCCTGAGGATCGGGGAGCTTCCATGACCTCGTTACATCTGGAATGGCGATTTCCGATGCCACCCTGGATGGATAGATCACCGAGACCAGAACCACGAGAATCACCAGGAGCATAGCCGCCACCCCTGCCAAGGATGAATAGTTCACCGTAATGCCAGCCCAAAGGGAGGTCCCGGAAAAGAGGCTGGCGGTTGTTTGTGCGAGAAGATATCCAAGGACTACGCTCAATACAGCAAACGCCAGGGACTCGGCAATGAAGAGAAAGGAGACGTGGGAGGGGGCGAGCCCAATCGACGTATAGATCCCGATCTCCCGCTTCCTTTCGTACACGCTACTAATCATGGTGTTTAAGACGATAAAGACGGAGATAAGCATGGGGATGACGACATTGGGGACACCGCTGTACCTCAAGGTGTCGCTGGCCTCGTACAAGAACGTTCCACGTGCTTCACCGCTGAAGAGGGTGAGCCCGAACCGGTCTACCAAGTCCTGCGCCGTGCTCTGGATTTCTTCCCGAGAAACGGGACGGATGGCCACGCTTTTGAGGTGACCTCCAGCCGCCAGAAGGGTCCGGTACGGTATGATCAGGGTGAGGTCTCCGGAAATGTGCTGATACCGACTTTGAAAGGCCCGCACATCCTCGCCCGACTCTATAGCCTCCATTTCCACCTCTGTTATCTTCATGGAAACCTCACTGGGAAAGGTGACCGGAGTCAACGGTTCCCCGTCAAGATCGGATCGTTCGTGGAGTTCCTTTCCGGAAAAAGTGCCCACCACATCAAAGGGAATACCCCATAACAGGACGCGGGACCCAAGGGGCCGATTGGGATCGATTCCAAGGTTTCTCGCCATCCGCTCAGGCAAGAGGACCGAATACCGTTCCTTCTCCTGAAACCACCTTCCCCCGACGAGGATCTGGTCAAGCCCCGAGACGCGAACCTCCCTTGAGGAGAGCCCCACCAGGCCCGTAGCCTCATAGGTTCGGTCCTTAAATCGCACTGGAATCCGCGTTGCCCGGGTCCTATCTTCCGACTCAAGCCAAACCCGCGGAGCCACCACGCCCTTTTCCCCGAAGGCGTTCGAAAGGATACCCAGGGCCTCCGGGGGTAAATCCTCCCAGTTGATTTCCTTTAAGAGAAAACCCTGGTACGGGGCGCTGCTCCGGTATAAAATGCGCGCATGGTGGCGCGTGGTCTTGACCGAGGTGAAACTCATGATGGTGAAAGTGAGGATGATGAGGGTAACGCAAGTAAGTATGGTCCTGAGGCGACGGCGCCGCAGGTTGCTCACCCCCAGGAAAAAAGCCGCAACGAATGCCTTCCATCGACTGATCTCGCTGGACTTCACATGCCTTGCGCGACTCTGGAGAAGGACCATTTCCTGTTCGAACCGGGAAAAGATGATCAGCGTCACCATCAGGGAAAGGCCAATGATGAAAAAGGCAAGGATCACCACCATGGGACTGTAGGTGAGATGAAATGCCGGGTGGACCTTATAGATTAAGGCTATGAGCAGGACCAGTATGATGGAAAACGCGATGATTCTCTTGTGGATATCCGAATAGGAAAAAACCAGACGTTCCATACAGAAAGCAAAGGGGACAAAGAGCGCGATGTAAAAGAGGACGCCGAACAGGACGTCCTTCTGGGTTTCTTCCACATGGTCGTACACACGGCTGGCCAGGGCCCAGGATCTTCTGGAGGCCTCGGCAAATTGATCGTACAATTTTGCCTCAAGGGCCTGTTCGGCCTGTTTCAACGCAGCGGTTCCTTCCTGCTGAAGCTTACGAATCCTCTCATTGTAAATTCCATGGTCTTCAAGATTGGCAATCCGGGGGTCAAGAAGTGCCCACATATCCCGCGCCACCCTATATTCCGTATTATGGATGAAAGGCCAATCGTCCACCCGGTATCCGACACCTTCCGGGTGTGTGTCCGTGGCGTTGGTGAGGATCAACTTTTTCCGAAGCACCGTGTCGGAATGGGTCATCTTGAGAGGCGTTCCGGGCTCCAAATAGATGGAAGAGATGATGGATGAACGGGTGTCAATTCGGCTCCACCAGTAACGCAGCGGTGTTGCCTCTCGCCGGGCGTCGATGAGCTCGATTTTGGTCAAGTGGCGAAAGGTGCGCGGTTCAAGCAGGTTGAAAAGGGTGGTTTCCTTGCAGGAAAACATTACCAGCTCCGTTTCCATGTTTCGCCGTTGCATTTTGAGCCGGTAGGCATCCTTGCCGGTCTGCTTCTTATCGATGGCCCATGCCACGGATCCCGTGTCCGGTTCAAACCGGTATCCCTCAATGATCACCTTATCCAGCACATGGTTTTTGTCAGCCACACCCTTGATCTGGAATGTACCCATGGTATCGACCATGGCATAGAAGCGGGCCGAACTCTGGTAGGCGAGGATGACGCTCCCCGGGGCGGGTTGGTCCGCAAAGAGCTCACCATGGCGAATGAAGTTGGCCCTTCCCGTAACAGTGGAAAAGCCTTCTCTGGGGAGATTTCCGGTATGAAGCGACGGGGCCTGAGCCAACTGATTCACCAGGCCCGCTACAAGACCACTCTGCTTTAAGGCATACTCCCAATTCACATCGTCAGGAAGGTCGTATGGAGTCCCCCACATTTGCCGTGCGTCATGGAGAGTTACCAGACTTACCCCCAGGTATCCCGCAAGGGCGCTCACCTCTCCTCCCAGGAAGGGCCGATCAAGAAAATAGCTATCCCATGAACGGAGCTGGCTGGGTCGAAGGGTATCCCGGAACAGCGAGTTATCCCCCAGGGATCCTTCCACATTTGATGCCCCATGACGCAGGACTTCATCCAGAGTCCTGTAGGCGGCCACCCTGTTGATCGTGGGCTTTAAGGGATACAGAAACCCCTGGTTGAAGGCACCAAGCCCATCGCCATGGCTAGAAAGATGGAGCGAGACGAGCACCGCGAGATCCATGTCCTTCACAAGTGACCCAAACCTACGGGCACTGCTGAGCACTTTCAGCTGTCTCTTGGCATCGCCCAGAATCGCCTCATGATCCTTTGCCGCCAGGGGAATCAACGTAGTGAGCGCCTGTTGCTCCCCACGGGTGAGATCATAAAAGGTGTTGCGCCACCCAAGACGCCGAAGCAGGAGACGGTGACGTGCCAGTTCCTGAATGATCTCCTGCTTTGATACATCTTTTTCTTGCAGGCGAAGGTTCATAAGCTGGCGCGAAATCATGTCCACTTCCGTTTTGATCCGTTCGCTCACAGCCTCTCGCAACAACCTGTCCGAGGCTTCACCTTCCGCTCCCTCAAGAGGTACTTTGCGGAGAACATCCACCATCTTCTGAGTCCTTTTTACGGTGGCGTCGAGCCTTTTTTCCATCTTTCTCAGGTCCTTGGATCTGGCGCTAAGGCTCCAGATCATCTCCCGCATGCCGGCCAATGTTTGCGCATGGCTACCGGTGGCTACGAGGAGGACGGATCTGGCAGGGGGGGTTTTCTTCAGGGCCCGGCTCAATTCCAGAAGGGTAGCTATCCCAATGGCCTCATCCGCTCCAGGTGACCTCCCGAAGACGAAGGCGGTGCTGTCATAGAAAGCTTCTACGATTACCAGCTCCTTCCGGAGCTTGGGATCAGTACCGGGAATCAGGCAATAGATATTTTCGCCCCTGACCTCTTGCCACGCTATTTCAGAGGTGAGACGAACATGAGGAGCCACACGACCATTTGGCGAATCTTCGAAAGAACCGAAGAGCTCCCGTGCCTTGGAGGAGGGAATCTGGAAACGGGGAAATCGAATGGGGGAAAGTTCTCTCTTCTCCTCATAGAGTGTTCTCGGTGTGGAGCCCCGATCCACATAGATCAGGGCCTTTGCACCCAGCGCAGCCGAATTGAGCCAGTTTTTTCCCGAGTCGACTTCCATCAGGATGATGGCACCCGCAACCTCCTTTCCGTTGAAGTCCCTCAGTTCGCCCGGACCGACATAGACCAGAGGGCCTTCCATACCCGGGGGAGGAATAGCCTCCGGGGATATTGCATTGCCCTTTATCGGTTGGATGGGAAGGGTAAGCCCACGGTCCGGCAAAATAAGAGCACTTCCACCATGTCGGCGCACAGGGACTGAAAATCGATGGGACCCAACTCGGTCGAATCCGAGCTGGGAGAAACTCTCTTTTATGTACGCAGCGGCCTTCTCACAGCCAGGAGAACCGGTGCTCCTGTCCTCGAAAGATGCCAGGGTCCTGATGATGTCCACAAAATCATTTGCGGATGTCATCGGGATTTCCACCGCAGCAACCATGCTGGGCAGAAAACCCCATAAAAGTACCAGGACGATCAACAGTCTTTTACGTGGGTACTTATTGCAAGTGAAATTAGAAGGTGCCAAGATTGACATGCTCCTTTACCACATAGCCAGCGGAACGGGTAAACCCCCATCTCCAATCTCGCCAAATCATTCTCTGGCACCGATCTGTCCAACTGAGATGGAAAGCTCCTCCCGATCCTCGATCCTATCGATTCGCCCGTCGCGGATCCAGACCACCCGGTCCGAGACGTTCAACATCTTGATATCATGGGTGGCGGAGATGACGGTCACATTTCTCTCCTGGCTCAGTTGCTTTAAAAGGGAGATAATCTCCTCCCCCGTGGTAAGGTCGAGGTTCCCCGTCGGTTCATCCGCCAGGATGATGGCTGGATCATTGGCGAGGGCTCGCGCCACAGCAACACGCTGCTGCTGGCCCCCGGAAAGCTCAAAAGGCTTGTGGCGGAACCGGTCCCCCAATCCCACCAACTCCAAGAGTTCCATTCCCTTCTCTACCGCTGCATCGTTGTTCATCCCTCCAAAAACCATGGGAAGGGTGACGTTCTCCAGGGCGGTCATGACCTGGATGATGTTGAAGGTCTGGAAGATGTAGCCGATCTTCCGGCACCGGAGCCAGGCCAGTTCGTAGGCGTCGAGCTGGGCGATGTCGACCTCGTCGATAAAGACCTTCCCGGATGTGGGCTTGTCCAGACCGCCGATCATATTGAAAAGGGTGGTTTTCCCCGATCCGGAAGGCCCCATGATGGAAAGGTATTCCCCCGCAGCAATCTCAAGGTCCACACCTTGTAAGGCCTTGACCTCCACCTTGCCCAGTTGGAACGTCTTGGTCACCTTGGAGACACGAACAATATTTCGGGAATCTGCCATAGCTCGTCATCCCGATTCTTGTGTTTCAAAAAAATTCTCCTCCATCACCCCTCCCCTGTCCCTTGGCAATGGAAAACTGAACTACTGCTCTACCCGCATGGCCTCTACGGGCTGCATTCTTGCAGCCAGAATCGCGGGATAGATAACCCCTATGAGGCTCAGCAAGAAGCCCGCACCGGTGGCCCAAACAATCGACAGGAAAACATCCGTCCATGAGAACAATATCACGGCCACGGTACCAAAGCTCAGAATGGAATTGACCAAGGCAAATAGTGCTCCCGCTGTAGCCCCCACAAAGCCTCCTGCAAGACCTTCCAAACCCGCCTCGAGGAGAAAGAGCCTCAGAATGAACCGATCCAGGGCTCCAAGACATTTCATGGTGCCGATCTCCTGGAAACGTTCGGCCACCGCCATCAGTTGGGCGTTGAGGATCCCCACGATGCAAACTAAAAGCGACAGAATGATAATCCACCGTTGTTTAGGGCTGCTTCCCAAACTGGTGACTCCCGGCCCAACATCATAACCGGCCCGGGTCAATACCTGAAGCAGTTCGGGATCCTGGGTGGAAAGGAGACCATTAGCCACATCTATACTCACGCTGACAAAACTCAGAAAGGAGACCGCCAGCACGAGGCTCATGGTAAGGATCAGGGAGCGATGGAAACGAACCTTGAGACTTTTTAAAGAGATCTCCAGCGACTTCTTAAAGGGGAGGACCAAAAGTCGTTCCACAGACGGTCTTTTAGCCGCCTCTGACTCGGTGTTCCTGTCCTTCATGTCCTAGATCGCCCTTTCCCATAAGCTCAATCTTCGCAATGCCTTATCGGATTACATTGAGGAGTCTCAAAGGCTCTTTTTCCGTCCACAATTCGATGAATGATTCAACGAGGGGGCAAGAAGACCCCGCTTCCTTTCCTGGAAACAATGACCTCTTTTTGCAAGATTTCCACTCCCCCCATAGCATGCCCATCTTGCGACACATTCCATACCTGAACCCACCGCTGGTTTGTCCCAAGCGATTTCCTCGGATCATTCACTTGCTCTTTCTTTAGCCAGCTCTTCTGGGCTCATGGTCCAGAATGGTCTTCCATCCTTGGTTAAGCGCACCTTGAATTCAAAATAGTCACCCTTTTTTACCTTGCATGCCATAAATACATCTTTGCCTTCAATTTCAGCCCAGACACCCTTGACCTTTACCTGTTCACCCTTTTTTACCCCAACCTGCTTGATAAACCATGTGGGACCCAGGTGGACCGTAATGACATCATTTCCTCCCCTTTCACGGACAAGGAGTGCCACACCAGGTGACATTCCCGGGAGAGGGGTAACCTCCTGGAATCCAACAACAACGCCCTTGAACGAATCCACCTCATTGGGGTTGAAGAGTTTGTTATAGGGGCTGTCTTTTTCCCAGCCACCCATCTGACGTTTTTCTTCTGCGTAAACAAGACCCAGGGTTGAAATGCATATGGTTAAGATCATTGTCAGGCTCACTACAGTGCACTTAAAATAATGAGACATACTCCTTTCCCCTCCCTCTTCTGTTATCCGTTCCTTGAATCACGTAACCAAGTTTCCTGCTTATGAGATCTTTTCTCACTCAGGTCTAAGAAATAGGGTAGCCGAATACGGCGCGCAATCTTCAAATAACATATCATAGGAAACCTTTTCAAATCCAGGCGGATCATCTCTTTTGCGACTTTCACCTCTTTGAAGGATTCATAAGGCCCTCACTTGGCAAATCATGTTTCATTCTATCAAGCGCTTGACCGTGAATCTGCCACTGTTCTAACCAATTGGCCACATAGTCCGGGTTTGAGATATTTCCACCCCGGTCCGGTGAACCATGCTGGAACGAGGGCTAGGGAGAGGGACACGGGAACCCCCATGCAAGACAAACGAAAATAGGTTGGAGGTAACACAGGGTAAGATTTGATTTTGGCGACTCTCAGAAACAGACCGGTATACCCCTTATTTTCGAATGAAGTGTACCGGGCTTTTGAGATTGTATTTCCGACATCTTTCATGGCATTCGATCTGCATGTCCCATTCCTCGCCGAAAGCAGCCCGCACCAAATCCAAGAGGTGAAATCGTTTGTTTCGTATGAATTCCAACGGATACCTCGAACCGAATTCATCCAAATCCATGCCAAGATCGCCCTCTATATCGTACTCGGGGCGAAGGGTCAAGAGCATCTCCGAGCGTGACAATCGCTCAAGCCCTGCGAGGCATGCCTGAACTTTAGATTTTTTTACGGTGCTTCTGCCGATGAAATCGATCATCATGCCAACGTCAAAGGCCTCGCCCAAATCGGTTCTGGTAAAGTCGGCAGCATGAAATTCTACGTTAGGGAGACCATAGTGGGCTCCCAATATTTCGCACCCTCGGATGATTTCCCTATCGATATCGATCCCAACCACTTTCCTAGCCCCGAGACGAGCAGCAAGAAACGTATAGTATCCGAAGTTGCAGCCCAGATCAACGACGGTTTTTCCCTCAAAGTTCACGGACTCTAGTGTTTCCGGGATTATGTCGTAAAATTTCCCCCTTCCCCGGGCGATGAGTCTTTTCTCCTTGTCATAAATGGGGCGCCAGACCTTCTCATACCCAATACGATCAAAAATGGGTTGCAGCTGCGTTTTCAGATCCATCATCTAAACTTCCCTCATTTCCCCGGAGCGTCTATTCGAAGTTGGGACATGGGGCTCTATTTTTGTTAGATTTTTGAGCCCACCTCACCAGAAGTACCGCTTTTCTTGGAGAATTTCAAATCCCGCATAAGATTTTCCGCAACTAACCCGAGAAATAGGATTTAACCAAAGGGATCATAGAGAAATGAGGGGTGTGAGTCAAGCGAATAATCGTATTTGAGGGCCTTGACGGTGTGGATTCTGACCATTCACGGCATGGCGACCAAGTCCTTGAAATTGACGATGCGAAGGCCCTCATGGCGGGACAGTTTTTGTAAGAGGACCTCCAGGAAGTCGAAGGCCACGTCGTTCATCCGCCGGTGATGGATCATGATCCCGCACAAACCGCTCAACAAGGCACCTTTGAGTTCCGCGAAAAGGCCATCCCAACCTTCCTCCGCATCCAACTCCTTGCGGGTGTGCAGGTCTACGTTCACCTGGAAATCCGGCAGTCCCTCCGGTGCCGGCGGCAGACTCCCCTTACTTCGCGAAACGGCATGGTATCCGAGTTCCTTGAGTAGTTCAAGGGTAATACTACTGCAGCGGTTCCAGGGAGCCGTGAATACGGGGTAAAAGTCTTCTCCCATATGCATTTCAAGACGATGCCGGCCTCGAACAAGATCTTCCCTTATTTGAGACGGAGACCTACTCCCTCCAAACTCCTGCTTTTTCCCTTCCACCTCGTGGTTCAGGTGCCGCCACCCATGCTGATGCCAGCACCAGAGGGATGAGAGGGATGGATTTTTCCCGGTCAGCCCTTTAAGACTTTCCCAGCGGGATCCCGTGAGCCATGCTGGAACCACTGCTAGGGAAAGGGGTACACGGTATCTCGTAAAGAGTTCCATGAGTCGGACGAACTGTTTCCCGGGAACCGCCACGTCGTCCACACGGAAAAAGATGTATCTAGCCTCTCCCCTACCGACTAGGTCGCGAGCTGGATCGATAAACCGCTCAATTCTTGAAGGCAGATCCAAGGGGGGAGAAGTCCATAGGGAGGAAAACGAACGGAGCATCACAACCTCCCGGAACCTTCCATCCATTGCTCAAGCCATCTTGCCGTGTTTGCAGCACCCTCAAGATCGATAGTGACTGGAACCCGTGACCTTCGGGACAGGGTCCGACCCATGATGGTTGCCAAGCGAGCGGGTTCAAGGTCATCGTCTTCTATCGCCTCCAGTGGGCCCAAACGGGAGAGCCTCTCGGCTCGAAGGCGCTGTTCTCGGTTCCGAGAAAAAGGCCACACCAAAGCAGGTACCCCTGCAGCCAGGACGTTCGTGCAGGTGTTGTATCCAGTCATGCTCACGGAAAGATCAGCAGCAACAAGGTAAGACAAAAAATCAGGGGTAAAACGAAAGACCTGCACCCTCTTGCTCGAAAGCGATTTCAGGCGTTCAAACTCCTCTCTGCTCATGAAGGGTCCTGCAAAGACATGAAGGTGGAGGGTATTTCGTGTTTCCATAAACCGAACGGCACGTGCCACAGCTTCCAGCAGGGGAAAGCCCACCTTTCCCCCGCCTGCGCTCGCAATCACAAGAAATTCCCTTTCCCCGATTCCGAGCTGCCGGCGAAGCCGGATCCTGGCATATGGTGCTGGTTTTGCGGTCACAAAGCCGGTATAGACGATAGGTATGGCAATATCCCCGGTGCTGGAAAAGGTTTCATCAACTTTGATCACGGAAGGGTCAGCATGGACCAGCAATACATCAAAGTAACTGTTGAGCGCACTAACCACGCCTTTTTCATATAGGACAGGATCTTCCTTTTCCACCAAGATATCTCGAAGGCTGCAGACCACGCGGCTTCTTGGCAATTCTCTCTTCCGGATTCCTTGTAGGATCGGATCAAGCTCGAAACGGAAGGCCTTTCGCCCAAAGGGGTAGAGTTCCACGATGAAAAGATCGGGGGCCCCTTTTTCAAAGAGGTGGAGAAGGAGCTTCTGTCGCTCTTTTTTGACCTCATCGACGGATCGGTCAGCGTCTGTGGTAAAGAGATTCTTGAAATCACGATCCATCATAAGTCCCGGAAGTTTCACCTCCCGAACATGAGGCGGTAACGAAATATCGATCGTTGGGCCACCGGTGACCAGATGCACCTCATGCCCATCAAGGGCTTTGCAGATTTCAAGGCTCCTGAAAAAATGGCCAATCCCCAGGACATGTTGACAGTAGTGGACAATTTTCATCGGATTGCTTGCATCTCTTTCATTGGGTGGACTATTCCAATGGGTTCAGCTTCAATCTTTAAAATACGTGAGGAAATCAACAGATTTCTTCCAAATAGGTCCAAGCTCTTTTGTTCCCTTTCCAAATCATCAACATGGTTTTGACCAAAGGCTACTGAATGCAAAGGAACTAAACCAACTCAACTAAAATAATAACCAGCCAAACGAGCTGAACCATAAATCGAAAAAGGGAATGATTCTAAGGAAGGGCCTGGGCATTTATCTCTTTCAGCCTGAGCCCCTCCCTGTCATGCACCAGCCAGTGGAAATAATGTGATCGTATGAGCGGAGGCTCGGTGGGAAGAAACTCTCGGCCGCAAAGACGGTAGATCAGGCATTTGATTACCCCCCCGTGGGTGACCACGAGGATCTTCTCTCCAGGCCATTTTTCCCTTGCCACTTTGAGAGCCCCTTGACTCCTCTCCCAAACCGTGTTGCGGTCTTCCCCACCCGGAGGACAAAATTTCCAACCTGCCCTCTCCTGTCCGGCTAGAAGCTGAGGGACCTCCTCTTTGAGCTGCGCCACCGTCTTGCCTGTCCATCGCCCCCAGTTCTGTTCCCGGAGGCAGGCATCCTCTACCAACGGAACCCGCAAAGAGATATTGACAAGGGAGGCGGTTTCCAGAGCCCGGCGAGCATCACTGGTTAAAATCCGATCCCACCGGTGTTGCTTTAAGTGCCGCCCCCATTCTCTGGCTTGAAACCGTCCCTTCGGCGTCAGAGGGATGTCGCTCTGCCCCTGTATCCGCTTTTCTTGATTCCATGCGGTCCGGGCGTGACGCAAGAGGGCAAACCATGTTGGTGAATGGAGATCCTCCATTGACAGCTCTGTTTTCGTTCAGAATGTGGGAAGGGATTCTCGGGCCATTTTTTCGAGGACCTTTTCCATTTTCCGATAGTTCCTGTTCAGATCGTGATTTTCCCGCACATAAGACCGGGCCGCCTGGCCCATCTTATGACGGAGATTTTCGTCGGCCAAAAGACCCTCAACGGCCCGGACGAACGGGTCAAGGGCAAACGGGGGCACGAGAAACCCGGTCGTATGGTCTTTGACCACCTCCGGTATCCCGCCGTTGGCAAAGGCGACAACAGGAAGACCACATGACTGGGCTTCAAGAAAGACCATCCCAAGTGATTCCCGTATGCCCGGAAAAGCAAACACGTCGCACGCACTGTAAATCCGGTACATCTCGTTCCGCGGAACCCTCCCCATAAACCGGACCTTGCCGGGAAGATTTTCCGCGGCCAAGCGTTGGAGCCGGACCTTTTCCTTGCCGTCGCCGACAATCACCAGTTGAAACTGCCTGCCCAGCCGAAAGAGCTTGCCACAAGCACGGATCACCCAGGCTAACCCCCTCGTCTTAACACCCGGCCGGAACATGGCGGCAGCCAGAATGACCGGTTCATTTCTCACGTTCCACGACCGGCGAAACTCGACACGAGCCTTCGCATCAAAAGGAAAATCTTTCGGAAAAATCCCAGGCGTCAGATAAGTAAGGCGATTTCGGGGTAAAACCCGCTCCAGATTAGTCATATCTTCTCGCCTGTTTGTGAAGAGGTGACCTGACGCACACAAGGCCTTTTTGTTCAGGATATATCCAGGAAGGGTTCTAATATCCCTTTTTCTCTTGGTGGAGTAGATCCCCTGAAAGATTACATAGGGCAGTTCTGTCACCTGACAAACCGCTGGTCCCAATAGGTCCGGAGACTTGTAATAGGTATGGTACGTGAGCCATAAATCCGGTCTGATGTGAATGATACGCCTCACGGCCCGCCGCCGCTCCGACAGCACTTGTGGCCAGAGCCACGGTTTCCAGAATATCCACCGGGAACGGAGAGAGCTTACCGGCAAAACCTGATGCCCCCGTTTCACGAAATAGTCGTGGAGACCGGTGGCGATCATCAGATCGCCAGATGGGTGGGAGTGACCTAACGGTTTAAAGGGAGCGTAAAAAAAGATGCGCATCGTATTCGAATGGGCGTCGCGGTTATATGAAAGACTGATTTTACCAGTTTCTTGGCCCTCTTCCTGGTATCGATATACTCGAACCCCTCAATTCCTGCCATCCTCCTCCAATTCAGAGCTCGACGCTGGGATCCCCGCTTTTCTGTAAAGCGCAGCAAGATCACGTATGAGGACCTTGTTGTCAAATTCCCGAATCACACGCTTCCTTGCCTCAGAGATAATCCGTTCTCGCAATTCCGTTTCTGTCAAGAGCCGGGCCATGGCATGGGCCATCTTCTCCGGCTGCCCGGGTGGAACCAGAAGAGCGGTGTTTCCATCCTCCAGCAGCTCGGGAATAGCCGAAACCCGTGTCGCCACCACCGGAACCCCCATGGCCATGCTTTCCAAAAAGACGTTCGGGATCCCGTCCCTGTCACCGTTGGGTGCCACCTCGCATCCCAGCACGAAGAGGTCAGCCTGGCGGTAATGCCCTAAAACCACGTGGTGTGGCCGGGCTCCGAGCCATCGGGTGAAATGACTCAGTCCTAGCTCTTCCATGAGAGACAAGATCTGCTCACGGTCTTCCCCGTCACCTATGAGGGTGTGCTGTATGGAGAAACCTTGGTCACGAAGATGCCGGAGAGCCCGGTATACCGTGGGCAACCCTTTTTTCGTGGTCATGCGGGCTACCGTTAACACTCGATAAGGGGGTAAGGGAATTTTGTCCTTCCTGTTACAAGCGAAACGATCGATATCTATACCGTGGTAAACGCGATGGATCGGAATGGCCTTCCCACGGGAGAGCCCCATCAGATGGCGTCTGTTGTATTCGGTGCATGTTATCACAAAGCGGGCAAGTTCCATCTTTTCCCGAAGCTGCCTTGGATCCGAAATGTAAATGTCCTTGGCGTGCGCGGTGAAGCTGAAGGGAAGTCCGCTCAACTGGCTGGCGAACATGGCCACGGAAGTGGGCGAATGGGCAAAATGGGCATGGAGATGTACTACCCCGCTACCCGGGAGGAAGTGGTGAACCAGGTATCCTGCCTGCAGCAAATGCTTTATGGTAGCCAATTTTCGCGTCCGCAAGAACCGCCTCAGGGCAGTCTTCAGGGCCCTCGCATAGGTACGAGGCCTTTTCCCCGCCAGCAAGAGATTATGATACAGAAACCGTGGAAGGGGAGCTAAAAGGGTCTCTGGCAAGTAATTCACTGCCGCCCTGATCTGCTTGACGCTCTCATGGCAGAAACTTTCCCTTGGAGGACGCATGGAGAAAAGGTGGATGGCAAGGCCGAGTTTTTCAAGATGGAGTATCTCGTCGGATATGAAGGTTTCGGAGATGCGTGGGTACCCCTTAAGAATCATCCCCAAAACAGGTGTTTGAGATGTATTCATGATTTCCTGTTCTTGAATGCCTGGAGGCGCTTGCTCATAACATCGAGGCCGGTCAGCTCGAACCGAGACATGGCACCCTTATAAGGTTCCGGACACCTCAAGAGGTCAAGGAGCTTGTCGCGCAAGATTTGAGGTGAGAAGGAATTCATCGAAATATAATCGACCATGTTTCGACCGCGGAGCACCTGGGCTCGGATGAGTTGTTCCTTGCGGGGTGTTTCCCGGGGAATGATCAGAGAAACAGTTCTCTGGGTAAGGACTTCACAGACCGTATTGTATCCTCCCATGCTCACAACAAGATCCGCTGCTGCCAGTATTTCCTCCATCCCTCGATAGAACCGCCAGGTTCGCAAACCCAGCTTTTTCGACCGCGCAATGATTTCATCGCTTTCTTTTTTTGGCATGAACGGTCCAGTGATGAGAACGCTCTTGAAGGAAGGGGGGCGAGTCTCGGATTCCAGCATGGAAAGAAACATGTCCATCATCGCATATCCGTCTCCCCCTCCGCCTGTGGTTACCACCACCAGTTTTTTCCCATCTTTATGGACATACTTTTCCTTGATTCGGGACGCTGCCGCTTTGCCCGGAACCTTTCTGGCGATATAGCCAGTGAAGGTCATTTTCCGACTAATCGATTCTGGAATTGAGTACTCCCGGATCGGGTCATAGAATTCCCGAATCCCATAAACCCATATCTCATTGTAGAGCTCATCCATAACTTGATAAACCCCTTTCTCCGACCAGTCCTTCCGTATGATGGATGCATCGTCCATGATGTCCCGCAGTCCCAGGATGGTCCTCGTGCTGGGAAGAGATCTCCGCAACCACCGGAGCGTGGGTAAGATCTCTCTTTTCAGGCCAAGGGGCTCCTTGTCCACAATGAAAAGGTTGGGTTGGAAAGTCTTCGCAGTGGTTTTAATGATATTCTTACGGATATCGAGAGCGTGTTGGGGATTGATCTTGATGGAGAGGGGCAGGTACTCCTCGTTGGTCTTCTTGATCATTCCCGGGATACGGACGAAATCGATCTGATCCGGTAAAGCAAACCGGCCAACGATAGGGGAACCAGTCAGGATGAGGATGTTGGTGTGGGGAGCGCGCAGATGGGAGGCGATAGCCATAGTTCTGCGTATATGGCCGAGACCATAGGTGTCGTGGGAATACATCAGGATTTTATAAGAGGATTTCATAACTCGGATCATTTCCCGATAACCACAAGAGTCATCTCGGCGTCCTCCCGATCATAGTCCGGTGAGATGACGGATATCTCTCACGTATCACGATAATAGTTCAGATAAAATTCGTTGTTTTCCCAATAAAACGAAGGCTTACGTTTCATGATATCCTCGACGCCCCCGCCGAGATAATGAGAAATGCCCTAATAAGGGCGCTCGGATATAATCATGGTCTTGAGGAAATGCCGATCAACGGGACCCAATACCTTTTGAATCCCTTCCTTGACCATTATCCTGTTGATGAGATTAGTCAGCATGCCCATATCCAACGCTCCGGGAAGATTCGATGTCACAGGGAGTTTGATTTTTATCCAGAATTATCTCTGCCGGTCAATGGCGAGTCGAGATTTAAGGTTGTCTCCGGCAGGGGGAGGGGCTTAAGGGGCTGAAGGCCGTGAGGAAACCGCTCAGGATAAACTGATTCATCGCTACTTTATTTATGAAGAAAAAATCCTTTAGTTTCAAACTATTAACCCATTTTAGGGGCACAAACACGTTCAAAATGGCCTTCACCAGCACTTCCTTCCGTTCCATATTCAATACTTCAAGCCCTCATGGTCCCCAGAAAAGTCTATGAGTTTTTTCCCAAAAGATCAAGCTTTTTTTGTCCCTTTTCCCGAACTTCCTTTATTCGCCCTGCCAGTCAAATCACGTGGGGCTGGTCTCATGGAAACCAAGGAAGACCCCGATGCTCGTCATCCCCTCTGGGGAAGGATTGAGAATAACGATATTGTCCGACAGGCAAACATACGACAAGGGGATCGATCTCCACGATTCTACCCCAGTTAGGTCCTCGATAGCTTCATAGAACCCGATGAGCATCATGGGCTAGTCATTCCAGGAAGGACCAGGTTTAGCGTCATCCTCCTCTTTGTCAATTTCGTCGGCCCTCAGTTCCCCCCGATAAATGATGAGCTCATCCCCTGGATGGATGGGTGCATTTGGATCGAGCCGATTCCAGAAGATTATGGCCACCAGGGGGACATCGAATCGATCGGCGATGGACGAAAGGCTGTCTCCTTTTTTAACCACATAGATTCGTTCCTTTCGATGTGCTGACCAATGCTTTAAGAGAAGTTGGTATCGAGCCTGAAAGCCCTTTGAGGCCCCCTCTGGGATTAGAATCGCATGGTTTCCTTCAGGGAGGTAGTGCCCTCTCATTTCGGGGTTCAGGTCCTTGATCACCTTGAAGTGGGTTTTCGCTGCCCGAGCGATAATTCGGATCGGAGTATCCTGAAAACAGTCGATCTGAATCCGATCGAATTTCATGGGGGGGTAGTAGTCCTCCTCGGAGAGCTGAAACCCATATCTTTCTGGGTCGGAGAAAATCAGCTTTACCGAAAGGATCCTGAAGACAAACCGCTGGGTTTCAAGGGGGAGGTAGAGATGGTAATAGTTATTGTTTCCCTGTTCCAGGATTTCCGCCATAAGTCCCTCTTCACCCATATTATAGGCGGCAGCAGCCAGAGTCCATGATCCAAAAGCTTCCCGAAGGTTCTTGAAACACCGGATCGCCGCCTGGGTAGAGGCGAAGATATTTCGTCTCTCATCAATGCGTTCGTTGATAAGGAGGCCGTATTTTTGGCCGGCGAACTTTGTAAACTGCCAGAACCCTATCGCCCCCTTTTTTGAGCCCGCGTGGGGTCGAAGGGCGCTATCGGCAATGGCCAGGTACTTGAGATCGTAGGGCATCCCGCTCTCTCTCAACATCTGTTCAATAGGGAGCAGGTAACGGCGGGAACGCTTCAACCAGAGAATCACCT
>JBGVTJ010000212.1:0-27371 GCA_041862515.1 Thermodesulfobacteriota bacterium
CCGGCTTTCCCCTTCCTGCTCACCCTCGATGGGTACCCCACTTCTCCAGCAGATTACGCTCAGGGATAAGCGAGCACGCTCTGAACTTTTCCCTCCCTTTGCTTCTCACCTCTCAACCTTCACCTCAGCCTTAACCTTAACCTCTCACCTCTCCCCTCTCCCACATCTTACCTCTTCTGTTTACTCCTTACTCCTTGCTCTCTACTCCTCGCTCCTCTAACCTCTAACCTCAAACCTCCTGGCCTTAGCCTTGACCTGAGATCCCCTCCTATGATATGCATTTCCTGAGGAGGGCCTCCTTTGAGCTTTCTCTATCAACAAGAAAAGGAAACGGCCATTCGCGCAGTGCTTGCAGCCTCAATCCTCACTAGGCGCATCCAAAACGATTTGATCGGCAAGCGCTCCATCCAGAAGGAGGACAGGACCCCGGTAACCGTTGCCGATTATGGTTCACAGGCGGTTATTTGCAAAATCCTCAATGACGCTTTTCCCGACGATCCCATCGTCGCCGAGGAAGATTCGAGGGATCTCTCCAAACCAGAGCATGCCGAAAATCTCTTGCAGGTCACCCATTGCGTCAGCGTATCGTTCCCCCGCGTTTCTTCAGGGGAGGTCTGTCAATGGATCGACTTAGGATCGGGCCCTATCTCCCTTCGATATTGGACCTTAGACCCCATCGATGGAACCAAGGGATTCCTCAGGGGTGATCAGTATGCCATTGCCCTGGCGCTCATAGAAGAGGGTACTGTCAGGGTCGGGGTCCTGGCATGTCCCAATATCATCCTCAATAGCCACGAAGGGAAGGAGGCTCGCGGAGGGCTGTTCGTCGCCGTAAGGGACCAAGGAGCAGTCCAGCTTGACATGACTGGAGATTCGAGCAGAAAGATCAAAGTATCCAACGTCAATTCACCACCCCAGGCACTTCTTACGGAAAGTGTGGAATCAGCCCACTCCGATCACCAATTGAACCTCGAGCTTGCGGAGAAACTCGGTATCTTGCGGCCGTCCGTAAGGATGGACAGCCAGGTGAAATATGCCATTTTGGCCACGGGAGAAGCCTCCATCTATGTGCGGATGCCGTCCCCTCAAACTCCTGATTATCGGGAGAAAATCTGGGACCATGCCGCTGGGTCTATTCTCGCTCAAGAAGCGGGTGGTAAGGTTACCGATGCCGTGGGCCGAGGGTTGGATTTTAGGTGCGGAAAGAGATTGGAAGAGAATTACGGCATCGTCGTCACGAATGGCCTGCTTCACAACACGGTGGTGGACGCCTTAGGTTCCCTTCTCCCATGAGGCCAGATACCTTTGCTGTTCCTCAGTCAGTTGGTCGATTCGGACTCCCATGGCCTCCAATTTCATCTTAGCAACGGCCCTATCGATCTCAACGGGAACCCGATAAACCCTCTTTTCCAACGTATGGCCGTGTGAAGCCAGATACTCCGCAACCAGGGCCTGGTTGGCAAAACTCATATCCATGACGCTTGATGGATGGCCCTCCGCGGAAGCCAAATTGATCAGCCTCCCCTGACCCAAGACGTAAATCCGTCGCCCACCCTCCAAGACGTGCTCCTCGACATGCTCACGGATCTGCCTCTTGGAGAGGGTGATTTCCTCCAACCCCTCCAAATCCAGCTCTACGTTAAAGTGGCCCGAATTGGCCACGATGGCACCCTCCTTCATCTGGCGGAAATGATCCCTCTCGATGACCTTCACATCCCCGGAAACCGTACAGAAAATATCACCCACTTTCGCGGCCTGCGAGATCGGCATTACCTGATACCCGTCCATAACCGCCTCCAAGGCCTTTAACGGATCCACCTCCGTCACCACAACGTGAGCCCCCATCCCCCTGGCCCGCATGGCCAACCCTTTTCCACACCATCCATACCCACATATGACAAATACACTGCCGGCAATGAGTCGATTCGTGGCCCGAATAATCCCATCTATGGTGGATTGACCTGTGCCATACCGATTATCGAAAAAATGTTTCGAATTCGCATCGTTGACCGCAATGATGGGGAACTGCAAAACCCCGCTGGCCTCCATACTTCGAAGGCGAATTACTCCCGTGGTCGTTTCCTCGGTCCCCCCGACGACACGCCGTACCATCTTTTCTCTAGCCGCCTGAGACAGCCCCCTCGCCCACTTCCTCACTGTTGGACTGAGCTCACCCCACTTGCCCAAGGCAATGAAATGCAGCGACGAAACCAAGTCCGCCCCATCATCCATGGTAACGGTGGGCCCATAGTCCAGGGCCCGCTGTATATGTTCGTAGTAGGTTTGGTTATCCTCACCCCTTATGGCAAATACCGGGATCTCCTCCTCTGCCACGAGATAGGCGGCCACATCGTCCTGGGTACTCAGGGGGTTCGAAGCGCACAGGGCCACCTCTGCACCCCCTCCCTTTAAGGTCTTCCCTAAATTGGCAGTCTCCGTGGTAATATGAAGACATGCCGATATCCTTACCCCTTCCAAGGGCCGATCCCGCTCAAATCTTTCCCTGATACCACCCAAAACGGGCATGCTCTGGCTTGCCCATTCAACCCTCAGTCTCCCCTTGCCCGCCATGTTGATATCTTTGATATCGTAATCCATCCTTCTTTTGCCCCCCTTACAATCCCGCCGCCTCTCTCAACTCATCGGCCCTGTTAACCTTCTCCCACGTGAAATCCGGATCATTCCTGCCGAAGTGACCGTAGCAGGCCGTCTTCTTGTAGATGGGGCGAAGGAGATCCAGATATGATATCATCTTGGACGGCCTCAAATCGAAATGGTCGAGGATGATCCTTGCGATCTGATCCGACGGTATTTTCCCCGTACCCCCCGTATTGATCATGCCGGATACGGGTTCAGCAACGCCTATGGCATAAGCGAGTTGTACTTCACATTTATCGGCAAGGCCCGCAGCAACGACATTCTTGGCGACATACCGGGCCATATATGATGCGCTCCGGTCCACCTTGGAGGGGTCCTTGCCAGAAAAACATCCCCCACCATGGCTCCCCTGACCCCCGTAACTGTCGGCAATGATCTTCCTTCCCGTTAAGCCGCAATCCCCCATGGGCCCACCCACCACGAAGCGGCCAGTGGAATTAATGAGATACCTCGTCTTCTTATCCCGTAAATGCTCGGGGATAGTCTTCTTGATCACCTCCTCCACGATCCCCTCCTCCAGCGTCGCTCGGCTGACGTCCGGTTTATGCTGCGCTGCGATCACCACGGTATCCACCCGTGTGGCCTTACCATTAATGTACTGGATGGTCACCTGGGACTTTCCATCCGGCCGGAGAAAATCAAGGATTCCATTCTTTCTCACCTCTCCCAGCCTCCTGGTCAGCTTATGGGCAAAGAGGATGGGCATGGGCATCAATTCCTCCGTCTCATTACATGCATAGCCGAACATCAGTCCCTGATCTCCCGCACCCTGCTCATGATCCTTTGTTTCATTGACACCCATGGCGATATCGGGTGATTGGCTATCGATAGAGGTGACAACAGCACAGGTCTCCCAATCGAATCCCATGGCGGAGTCGTTATAGCCGATTTCCTTAATGGTCTGCCTGGCGATACCGGGAATATCTACATAACAACTCGTCGTAATCTCGCCCGCTACGATTGCCATCCCTGTCGTCACCATGGTCTCACAGGCCACCCTTCCCTTTGTGTCCTGTTCGATGATGGCATCGAGGACGGCGTCGGAAATCTGATCCGCTACCTTATCGGGATGTCCTTCCGTTACCGACTCCGAGGTGAATAAGTAATCAGTCATTGCCATGGATCCATCCTCCTTCTCATAAAGTTTATGCCGCTCCGTCCCAGTAGCAACCGAGGGTAAAATCATCGGGGAAACGTTCCGCCATCTTCTTCTTCACGTATTCCTCAATCTCGGCAGCGGTGGATAGTTGATATGCCTCGTCCAAGAGCTGCTTAGCCTCCTCATAGCTCGATGTTCTCAGGATCTTTTTCACCCGGGGAATATAAAAGGGAGTCATGCTCAATTCGTCAAGGCCCATCCCCAAGAGAATGAGGATATAAGCGGGATCGGCGGCCATTTCTCCGCAAATACATACCTCAATCCCAGCCCGATGGCCGGCCTCCACAATTCCCCTTATCATCCTCAGGATCGCCGGGTGGAGAGGCTCGTAAAGATAGGAGACGAGTTCGTTGACTCGATCGATGGCCAGGGCATACTGAATAAGGTCATTGGTCCCGATGCTGAAGAAATCGACCTCATGGGCCAGGGCATCAGCGATAACGGAAGCCGAGGGAATTTCGATCATCGCGCCAACTTGGATCCCCTCGTCGAAGGGGATCCCCTCTCGGACCAATTCCTCCTTGGTCTCTTCCAGGATTTCCTTAGACTTCCTGACCTCAGGAATCCCTGAGATCATGGGAAACAGGATCTTCAATTTCCCGAAGGCACTCGCCCTCAAAATCGCCCGAAGCTGGATCTTAAAGAGCGCTGGTTCTTTGATGCTGAACCGTATGGCCCTCAACCCCAGAGCGGGGTTGGCCTCATGATCATACCCGTATGTTGAGAGGAATTTATCCCCGCCGACATCCAGGGTTCGGATAACGGCTGAGCTGGGGGCTATTCCCTCAGCGACTTTCCTGTACGTGTGGAACTGCTCTTCTTCCGAGGGAAGATCCTTCCGATTCAAATAGAGGACTTCCGTACGATAGAGCCCGATTCCCTCTGCCCCGTGGCGGAGGGCCAGGGGAAGCTCCTCTACCAATTCGATATTCGCCCCCATCTTAACCCGATAGCCATCGCGAGTCTCGGCGGGTAGTGCCGCATACTTGAGAACCTCCCTCTCAAGGAATCTGATTTGCTTCCGTTTTTCAATGTATTCCCCGGAAATTGCCTCATCGGGGTTTATGATAACCGTTCCCGCATATCCGTCGATTATCAGCAGATCCCCCCCACGGATTACGGAGGTAGCCGTCTCCAATCCCGCAACAGCGGGTATCCCTAAAGACCTCGAAAGGATAGCGGTATGTGAGATCTTGCCGCCGATGTCGGTGATAAAACCGGCCACGTGGTTGAGATTCATCTGGATGGTATCGGCCGGCGAGAGATCATGGGCAACCACGATGACATTTCCCTTGATTTTGGCCAAATCATCGTGTCCTCTCCCCACCAAATTCCGAAAGATCCTCTGGGCCACGTAATTCACATCGTGCTTTCTCTCCCTGAGGTATTCATCCTCAATGGTATCGAAGGCGGTGTTCAATTTCCCAATAACAATATCCAGCGCCCATTCCGCATTGATTCTCCGAGTTTTAATCACCTCTACAGTATCCTTGATCAGCATCTTATCATCCAGGATCATCAGATGCACATCCAGGATGAAGAAATGCCTTCTCACCTCCTCGGCTAAAATCTTTTCTTTAATCTCCCGGAGTTGGTGCTTTGACCTCTCTATAGCCCTCTTAAACCGTTTTATCTCCGCGGCCACCTGAGGGGGTTCAATGGACTTCTGGGGAATCCTCATCTGTCCCCGATGCACCAAAAAGGCCCTTCCTATGACGATCCCGGAGCTGGCTGCAATTCCCTTCAGTACTCGTTTGATAGATTGTTGATCCCTCATTATTCTTCCCCGAATTTATTTTCGAACAGATCTCCCAATGCGTTTAAGGCCCTTTGAGAGTCGGAGCCTTCCGCCTTAATGGTTACCCTGGAGTCCTTCGCCGCTGCCAACATCATAACCCCCATGATGCTCTTAGCATTCACCTCCACGCCGTCTTTCTCGATCTTGATTTCGCAGGCGAATTGGCTCGCCTTCTGAACCAACAGTGCAGCCGCCCGTGCGTGAAGACCCAACTTATTCTTAATGACGAAACTCCTAACCTCAATGGCCATGGCGTGCTCACGTCGAACGGGTCACCTCACGAGCATCCGATCGAAGGGAGATAGGTGTCTTCTTCTGAAAAAGATACTGTACCATAAAATAGAGGACTTATCACACTCTCCGGCTCACTGTGGTGAAGCAGCACCCGCTCTTCCTCACCCTCGAATTACCACTACGGAGCCTTGACCTGGCAATGGGGAACAGATTGTGAAAAGTTAGGCGGCGGGCCTACCTCTTTTTTGCATTCTTCTTCAATATCTCACTGGCCAGATTGATATTCTTTTGACCGTACGTCTTGATGAACTCCGCCAATTCCGCCAAATCTCCTTCCCTCTCGTATGTGGAGAGCTTTAGCAACATAGGCAGGTTCACCCCAGTGATCACCTCGATCTTCCACTCCTCCAGGAAGGAAAGGCTGATATTGGAAGGTGTTCCCCCGAACATATCCGTGAGAATGAGGATCCCCTTCCCTCTATCGACGCTTCGGATGGCCTCGGAGATCTTCTCCGTAATCTCCTCCACCCCCTCTGTGGGGTTTATGGAAACGGCCCGGAACTGTTCGAGCTTCCCCACGATCAATTCCGCCACGGCCAGCAACTCCTCTCCCAAATTCAAATGGGTGACAATGACAATTCCCACCATCTGTCTTCTCCTAACCCTTTCCGATGTCCCTATGGGTCGTCCTCAAGATGACATCTTCCTCTTTGAGACGTTTGCGCAGGTATGCCTCCACGGTATCCGCCACCACGATGGATCGGTGCCTTCCCCCGGTACATCCAATGGCAATGGTCAAATAGCTCTTCCCCTCCTTTTTATACAGGGGGATCAAGAATTTCACCAACTCTCGAAAACGCCTCAAGAACTCCTGTGTCTCCTTCAACTTCAATACGTATTCGGCAACCTTGGGATCCTTCCCGGTTAATGGTTTCAACTCGTCGACAAAGTACGGATTGGCCAAAAATCTCACATCCACCAACAAATCGGCCTCAAGGGGAATGCCGTAGCTATATCCGAAGGAGAGCAGCGTAATCGTCATTTTCCTCAGCCTCGACTGGTCAGAGAAATATCTTCGAATCGTATCTTGAAGCTCGTGAATGTTAAATTCCGATGTATCGATCACCTTATCAGCCATATCCCGCATGATCCTCAAGCCCTCCCTCTCCAACTGAATTCCCTCAGCTACGGGCTTTCCAATGGCCAGCGGATGTTGGCGCCGAGTCTCGCGATATCTTCTCACAAGAATCTCATCGGTGGATTCTAAGAAGAGGATCTCGATCAAATACCCTTTTTCCCGCAACTGTTGAATGATTTGGCGAGACCCCTCCAAGAACTCCTTTCCTCGAATATCGACGACCAAGGCGGCATTGGCTATCCCGCCCGCGGACCGCGAGCAGAGGTCCACGAAGGTGGGGAAAAGTACAATGGGGAGGTTATCGATACAATAAAAGCCCATATCTTCCAGGGCCTTGATGGTGGTGGTCTTTCCCGACCCGGAAAGACCACTGATGAGGACAATCCTTAAATTCCTCACTCTTTCTCGTCCCCCTTTGGCTTATCCCTAATCCCCTTGGAGGCGATCTTTTCGGTCAATTTTCTGTCCAACTCCATCACGGCGTGGTAACCCATCCCCTTCAATAGGTGATTCTTTGCCGCCACCTCGATAATGGCGGCCAGATTCCGACCAGGAGTTACGGGAATCCGCACCATGGGAAGCTCGATCCCGCATGTCGCGTACTTCTGTTCCTCCAATCCAAGGCGATCATAATCCGCTTGCCGCTCGACCAACTCCACCACCAAATCGACCTCCTTCTTCTGCCGAATCGCTTCCACTCCATAAAGGCCCCTGATATCGATAACCCCCAGACCTCGAATCTCCATATGGTGTTTTACAAGATCGAACCCCGTACCTAGGATCGTTGAAGGTCCAACCTTGCGAATACTTACTATGTCGTCGGCCACCAATCGGTGGCCCCTCGTGATGAGATCCAATGCAGATTCGCTTTTTCCGATCCCGCTTCGGCCTAAAATGAGTACTCCCACGCCGAATACATCCACCAAGACGCCGTGAACGCTCGTTGCGGCAGACAACTTTTGCTCTAAGAACTTGGTTGCCCGCTCGATGAAAAAGTGGCTCACCAACCCCGTCTTAAAAAGGGGAATGGATGCCTTTTCGCTCTCTCGAATCAGGGATTTGGGGATGTTCTGGGTTGCCGTAACGACGAAACAGGAGACCTTGAGGGAACAGATCTTCCTGATGATTTCTTCCCGCTTCCGTGGAGGTAGTGCCTTGAGATAGGAAAGTTCGGTATTTCCTAAAAGGTAAATCCGATGGGGTTGGACGTGATCGGTGAAGCCCGCCAAGGCCAGACCGAGTTTGTGGATACGGAGGTCAGTGATACTTCTTTTTAACCCCCCCTTCCCCGCAACCAGTCTCAGATCCAACCCATATTCCCTTCCCTTCCCTAACTCTTCAACCAAAATAGAGTCCATTTCCCCGTTTCACCCTCCGCACAAAAAGGGGAACCTCCTAAAACTTCTCGTCCGCCTCGACGATAATCCGAAAGAGATCCTGACGGTCACTTGCCTTCATTAAGCGATTTCTGAAACCCGGATCCTTCAGAAGGCGTGAAATCCTGGCCAATGCCTTTAAATGAACTCCTGCCGAATTTTCGGGCGCAACCAGTAAAAAGAAGAGATGGGTCGGTTTGTTATCGACCGATTCGAAATTGACCCCCTTTATGCTCCGTCCAAAAGAGGAAACAAGCTCTTTGATTCCTTTCATCTTCCCGTGGGGAATCGCAATACCGTCGCCAATGCCCGTGCTTCCTAGCTTCTCCCTTTCCAAAAGGACTTCGACAACCTTATCCTGGTCCGGCAGTTTCCCCTCTTGAACCAAGACGTTAGAGAGCTCCTCCAAAACGCCCTTTTTGGTGGCCGAGCGTAAGTCTTGGACGATTGAAGCTTCATCTAAAATATCTGTGATCTTCATCTCAACCCGCCTCCAATAATCCCCATAATCCCTCAATGGCCAAAAAAAAACCTACCCTCCCTTTTGTACCAAATACCAAGTCCGTGTTTCTCACCCTCGGGAGTTTAGGCCCTCTCCTCTGGAGGATTAACTTTCGGCCACCTGGCCCGATTTATGCCTCCTAACTTTCCCGCGGCGTTTTTTGATCTGCCTTCCTATCTTATTCATGACATTATCGATAGCCGAATACATATCATCGGACCGTTCTTCCCCATTAATGCTAACGCCCTCGCCCTTAATGGTAACCTCTGCGATATTTCTGAACTTCTCCACAGAAAGGACGACATGGGCTTCTCCTGGGCTATCCATATATTTTCTTATCTTCATCAATTTTTGCTTGGCATACTCCTTCATGCCATCGTTGGAATCCATATGTCTAAAGGTAACGGTAATTTGCATCCTGCTGCTCTCCCCTATCACCCTTGACGAGGGCAGTCGTCAAAATAGTTTCCTTCTCTCGTTGGAGGACAGGATCTTCAGGGCCTCCCGATATTTCGCAACAGTCCTCCTTGCAATATCGACATTATACCCCCTCAGGACTCTGGCGATCTTTTCATCGCTAAAGGGATTCCTCGGATTCTCCCTTGCGATGATCTCCTTAATCAAATGCTTAACGCTCTCGGACGCATAATCCTCCCCGCGAATGGAACTGATGCTGTTGTTGAAAAAGAACTTGAGCTCGAATATCCCCTGAGGGGTATGAACATATTTATTGTTGGTAGCCCTACTGATGGTCGATTCGTGCATCTGAATATCTTCGGCGACATCCCTCAAGACGAGGGGCTTCAAATAATTCACGCCTTTATCCAAGAACTCCCGTTGAAATTTCACGATACTCTCCGTCACCTTGTAGATGGTCTTCTGTCTCTGATAAATGCTTTTAATCAGCCAAACAGCCGACTTGAGCTTATCCTGAATGTATTTTCGATCTCCCTCCTGGGTGCTGGACTGGTTGGATAGAATATTTCGGTAAAGGGCGTTAATCTTGAGCCGCGGAACTTCATCCTCGTTGAGGGCGATCACGTACTCCCCTTCAATCTTATAGACGAAGACATCAGGAATGATGGTTCGGGCATCATCGCCCCCGAAGGCCCTTCCCGGTTTCGGCTCTAACTCGGAGATTAATTTGACCGACTCCATCACCCGAGCAGGCGTTACACCAAGTTTCTTGCCGATATGCTGAAAATTTCTATTCTTGAGAAGAGGTAAATAATGGCTCACGATCTGATCGGCAATGGGATCTCTCTCCTCCAGGTCCCTGAGTTGGAGCAACAGGCACTCCTTAAGATCCCTGGCACCCACCCCAACGGGATCGAATTGTTGAATCCTCTTGAGGACTTCCTCCGCACGCGACTCATCAGCCCCCGTCTCCCGGGTAATCTCGTCGGTGGTGACCTTCAAATATCCATCCTCATCGATATTCCCGATAATCCATCGGCCAATCCGTTCCTCCTCCTCCGTAAAGGTAGCCAGCCGGAGTTGCCACATAAGGTGATCCCCCAAGGTTGTCTTCTTGAAGATGAAATTTTCGAAGGAAGGCTTCTCATCGGTATCCAAAGATCCTCGGTAAGAAGCCAAGTTATAGTTCTCCAAATAGCTCTCCCAGTCGAAATCATCGCTCCCCTCTCCCTCACCCTTTACCTCGGGGGTCTTCTCCTTTTGAACCAAATCCTCGGACTGGGAATCCCCCTTTGCCTCATCCCCCTCATCCAATTCGCTCACTTCCAACAGGGGATTCTCCTTCATCTCGTCCTGAATCAGGTCCACCAACTCCACCCTGGTGAGCTGAAGCAATTTGATGGCCTGTTGCAGCTGGGGGGTAATCACCAACTGCTGAACCAATTTGGGACTCTGTTTGATTTCAAGTGCCATAATCCAACTCCGTCCCCGCCCCCTTATTGCATAAGACGAAAACTCTCACCCAAATAGATCTGCCGCGCCCTTTTGCTTTGGGCAATCTGTTCGGGTGTCCCCTTCTCCAGAATCCTCCCTTCATTGATGATATATGCCCTATCGCAGACACCGAGTGTTTCCCGCACATTATGATCGGTAATGATAATTCCAATCCCCTTGGATTGCAACTGAAAAATGATGTTTTGGATATCGACAACAGCGATGGGGTCAATCCCCGAGAAGGGTTCATCCAAAAGGATGAACAACGGCTGGAGGACCAGAGCCCTAGTGATCTCCACCCGCCTCTGTTCTCCTCCCGAGAGGGCGTATGCCTTCCTCTTCGCGATCGATGAAATGCCTAATTCCCCCAGTAGGTCTTCCAGCCTATTTCGCCTTTCCTTTCCAGGCATATCGAGGGTCTCCAGAATGGCCAGGATATTCTCTTCGACCGTCAGCTTTCTGAAAACCGACGGCTCCTGGGGTAAATACCCGATCCCCTTTCTCGCCCTCATATACATGGGATAAGCGGTCACATCCTCTCCATTGAGATACACCCTTCCGCTAGTCGGCTTGAGAAGCCCCGTGATCAAATAGAAGGCCGTAGTCTTTCCCGCTCCATTTGGGCCTAGGAGACCCACTACTTCACCCCCTGCTACTTCGAGGCTGACATCATCGACCGCCGTCTTTTCACCAAAGGATTTCGTCAATCCCTCCACGGATAAGGTCGTCATGGCTATGTGCCTCGTTTCTGGGAGGGGAGCCTGCTCTTCTCCTTTATCTCCTCAGGAGAAATGGTTACATCCGCCCTTTCCACCTCAACCCAATCCCGATCGATGAGAATGGTGATCTTCTCCCCAATCACCACGTTCTTCCCCTGTCGGACGACCGGTCTCCCCGTAAGAACGATCTTCTTCTCGGCATTATGGAAAACTGCCTTCTCTCCCGTTGCCCTCCTGTCCAACTGAACAATCCTTACCGCCCCTTCAGCGACGATCTGGATCACTTCGCTGGTGGTCTCATCGTAATAAACGACCATCCGATCCGAATAGAGGGTTACATCCTCTTGATTGGCGATGACATTTCCCTTAAAGGTAACTACATGCCCCTTATAATCCCACTCCAGCGCGTCCGATTTGATTCGAATGGGCTGAGAACTCTCCCTGAGGTCAAACCCAAGCCCTTTCTTGGCCCCTTCTTCAGCAGCCGGTGGGCGTGGAGATCCGCCCAACACCGAGAGGATGATAGCAATGGAAAGCCCTGAAAACCAACTGCTCATAGATCTTCCTGTGGCAACATGTCCTTCCAGCGCCCGAGGGCCTCGAAAAGGACTGTATCCACTCTCCCCCGCATGGTAAGTTTCCCCGTAACCAGGTCGATGCACATATCCTTCCCGGTTATCTCCAAACCATTTCCCGCGATATCGACCCGCCTGGGAGATCTGATCTCTTTAGTCTTGTTTACGTAATGGAGGCCATCGGTCGTCAACTGATAACCATCCGTGGTGAAGATGACGATATTCCCCTGGAGCTCGATATCCCTGGTTCCGTGGAGGATACTTCCGTGGTCCCCCCTCAATCGGATCACCCCTCCCTCTTCAATATAGAAGGCCGCCTCAATGTCTTCGAGCATGGTCATCTTTCCCTCTTGGAAATGCCGGGCCTCCTTGGCCTCCAATTCCCACTCCTTCAACCCCGATTTGTCCCCCACGAAGTGGATATTCTTTAAGGTCAAATCGGCTTCCGTCCACACCGGAGGGGGATTTTCCCCTTCTCCCCTGTGGCTAAACCGGATGGTAAAGGTAGCCGCTCCCGCCACCAAAAAGATCAGCGATAGGATAAGAATCCTCAATCCGGTCATTATCTCAAGTATCTCTCCATCAACTCGGACCACTTTCCCTGGGCCTTCAAGATCAGCTCGGAAATTTCCCTCACCGCGCCCCTGCCCCCCTTGTGGCGGGTGACATAATCCGCACATGGCTTCAGCTCCTCAATACCATCAGCAACGACGGCGGAAAATCCCACCCTTTTCAGCAGCGGCAGGTCAACGAGGTCATCGCCCACAAACCCCACCTCTTCGTCCTTCAACCCCCTCTCTTCCACTATGGCCCGATAGACCTCCAGTTTGTCGTGGATATTTTGGTAAACGGAATTGATCCCCAATTCCCGAGCCCGGTGAGACACGATTTCAGACTTCCTCCCCGTGATGATGACGATCTCGATGTTGGCGCGTCTCAGCAATTTGATTCCATGGCCATCCCTCACGTCGAAATATTTGGTCTCTACCCCCCGATCATCGATGACAATCCGTCCATCGGTCAATACCCCATCTACGTCCAGAATCAAGAGCTTGACATTTTTCGCCTTTTCCAGGCTCTTTGAGCTCATCAGACAATCCCCGCCTTCAGCAGATCATGGAGGTGAATTATGCCGACGAGGGTTCTATCCTCCCTGCTTTGAAAGACGAAAAGGGAGGTAATGGAGTATTCCTCCATCTTTTGGACGGCTCTAGCGGCAAGGGAATCCTTCTCAATCCATTTGGGATTTCGTGTCATGACCTCCGACGCCTTTCGGCTAAGGAGATCCCCGTGTTTCTCCAAGGCCCGTCGGAGATCCCCATCGGTGATAACCCCTACGAGATTCCCCTCGGCGTCGGCAACACCCGTTACCCCCAGCCTCTTGGAGGTTATCTCAAAGATTGCGTTCCTCATCGAGGTATCCTCCCCCACCATGGGAAAAGCCTCTCCGGTATGCATGAGATCTTCGACCTTCAACCATCGTTTCCCCAAGTATCCCCCCGGATGGAGGGCGGCATAATCCTCGTCCGTAAATCCCCTCTTTTCCAGGAGGGCGATGGCCAAAGCATCTCCGAGGGCCATGGCCGCCGTCGTGCTTGCCGTTGGGACTAAACCAAAGGGACAGGCCTCCTCTCTAACGCACACATCCAAAACCACATCCCCTGCCTTTGCAAGATTGGAATCGATATTTCCAGTGAGGGCGATGAGCCGGTTTCCCAACCGGTTGAGCAGGGGCAATATCCTGGAGATTTCGTCCGTTTCGCCGCTATTTGAGAGGATCATAACGATATCCTCCTTGGCCAGCATCCCCAGATCGCCGTGCATCCCCTCCACGGGATGGAGGAAGAAGGCGGGCGTCCCGGTACTGGCCAGAGTAGAGGCGATCTTCTTTGCGATGATACCGGACTTCCCAACTCCCATCACCACCACCTTCCCCTTGCAATCGTAAATGAGTTCTATGGCCCTCTCGAAATTCTCATCAATCTTGTCCATCAAACAGTGTATGGCATCGGCCTCGATCTCCAAGACTCTTTTCGCCCTCTCCACGCTCATGGGCCGCCATCCTTTACAATCCGATCGATCTGCTTAACCTGAGCTAAAAGAGACCCTATTCCATCCAGGGATATGCTGTTCGGACCGTCGCACAAGGCCCGGGAGGGATCCTCGTGCACCTCTATGAACAGGGCGTCAATTCCCGTTGCCGTTGCCGCCCTGGCCAATTGGGGAACCAACTCCCGCTGCCCGCCCGAATGGTCCCCACCTGCCCCGGGTAGCTGCACGCTGTGGGTAGCATCATATACGACGGGATAGCCGAAAGATCTCAGGATGGCCAACGATCTCATGTCACTGACCAGATTATTATATCCAAAGCTTGTCCCCCGCTCCGTCAGGACCAGATTATCATTTCCCGTGGAAGTGACCTTTTCGATGACATTACGCATATCCCATGGGGCCAGGAAGGGACCCTTTTTGATGTTAATCGGCTTTCCCGTCTTCGCCACCTCCACGATGAGATCCGTCTGCCGGCAGAGGAAAGCCGGGATCTGAATCACGTCTAAGAGCCCAGAGATCTTCTCGATTTCCTCAAAACGATGAACATCGGAAAGGAGCGGAAGATCAAGTTCCTCCTTCACCCGGCGCAAAATCCTCAATCCCTCGTCCAAACCAGGCCCCCTGTAGGAGTGGATGGAAGAGCGGTTGGCTTTATCATATGAGCTCTTGAAGATGAGATCCATCCCGACCATTGAGGCGATCTCCTTTATTCTCTTCGCGATCCTCAGGGTAACCTCCTCGCCTTCGATCACACAAGGACCCGCAACGAGAACCAAGGATCTATCTCCTCCAATGGTAATGGAATTGACATGGACCTCTCTGGTGGCCACTTACGTCCTCTGTCGGGAGACAGTCCTCCCCCTCTTCCGCTTCTCCGAGCTGTCTCCCCTCTGGTTTCCCAACGATGCCTTGATAAAATCGCGAAAGAGGGGATGGGGGTCCATGGGATGGGATTTGAATTCCGGATGAAACTGACATCCCAGAAACCACGGGTGGTCAACAAACTCGATAATCTCGACCAACTCCCCGTCCGGTGATATGCCGCTCATCTTCAGTCCTGACTTGGTTAACACGCCCCTGTATCCATTGTTGAATTCATACCGATGTCGATGCCTCTCCCAGATCATCTTCCTGTTATAGGCTCGCAGGGCCAAGCTCCCCTCTTCCAGCCTGCATGGGTAAGCGCCGAGCCTCATCGTTCCCCCTTTGTCCGAGTGCATATCTCGCTTCTGGACCACCTTTTTTTGGTCGACCCACTCCTCCATAAGATGGATGACCGGGGTTGCGGTATTAGTGTCGAATTCCGAGCTGTTGGCCCTCTTGAGCCCGACCATATTTCTCGCGAATTCAATAACCGCGGCCTGCATGCCAAGGCAAATCCCGAAAAAGGGAATCTCATTTTCCCGTGCATATTGGACTGCCTTGATCTTTCCCGCAATCCCCCTCTGCCCAAAACCCCCAGGTACCAGAATGCCCCGGGCACCCTTCAGTAATTCTGCCGCCTTCTCCTTTTCCAGTCGCTCGGAATCGACATAGGTCAGCTCGACCCGACAATCGTTGGCAACTCCCCCATGGATCAGAGCCTCGTGCAGGCTCTTATACGAATCCTTCAAGTGGACGTACTTCCCAACCACGGCAATGGAGGTTGACCGCTTCGGATTTTTGACCTTCTTTACCAACCTATCCCAAGGTCGCAAATTGGGTCGCCCCGTCCAGATGTTCAGCAATTCTACCAGCCTATTGTCCAAGCCCTCCTGGTGAAAGACGATCGGGACTTCGTAAATGGACTCCACGTCCTTGGCCGTGATGACCGCATCCTTTTCGACATTGCAGAACAGGGAGATTTTTTCCTTGACCTGAGGTGTGAGAAAACGGCTGGTCCGGCAGAGGAGGATATCGGGTTGAATCCCGATCTCCCGAAGTGCCTTCACGCTATGTTGAGTGGGTTTGGTCTTGGGCTCCCCGGCCGTCTCAATATAGGGAACTAAGGTCAGGTGGATATAAGCGGTATTCTCCCTCCCCAGATCACTCCGTAATTGACGGATGGCCTCCAAGAAGGGAAGGCTCTCGATATCCCCCACTGTCCCACCCACTTCCACAATCACCAGGTCGATGTTATCGGCCAAATCGAGGACCTTGGCCTTTATCTCATCGGTAACATGGGGGATAACCTGAACGGTCCCGCCCAGGTATTCACCCCTCCGCTCCTTGGAGATGACGGCATCATAGATCTGCCCGGTCGTGAAATTGTTCTTCTTTCCCATCTTTGCATGGGTGTAACGTTCGTAGTGTCCAAGATCCAAGTCCGTCTCGGCTGCGTCATCGGTGACGAAGACCTCTCCATGCTGGAAGGGGTTCATGGTACCCGGATCGACATTGATATAGGGGTCGAATTTCAACAACGTGATGGTCAACCCACGACTCTCCATGAGGGCTCCAATCGATGCTGAGGCAAGTCCTTTTCCTAGGGATGAGACAACTCCTCCAGTGATGAAGATAAACTTCGACCTCAAGGTTTACTCACCCCTCATGAAGACATCCATGATTTCGTAACCATTTTCTATAGAAACACCGCTTCGTTTGACCGATTCCTCATCAAAGTTCATCCCCTCCGGCCAACTCCTCCTGCGACGGGAATCGTATATGGCAAAGGGCACGGGATCCGGGACATGGGTCCGTACGGCGATAGGGGTGGGGTGATCAGGGAGAACCATCACGCGATAGTCTCCCAAGTCTCGTACTCCCTCAAGTACCGTCCCCACTACCTCTCTGTCGAAGGCCTCGATGGTCTCCACCTTTTTGGGAACATCCCCGCTGTGGCCCGCCTCATCCGGTGCTTCCACGTGAATAAACACCAAATCCTTCTCCTCGAGCTCCTTAAGCCCATATTCCGCCTTCCCTCGGTAGTTGGTGTCGAAATACCCCGTTGCCCCCGGGACATCCACCACCTCCAGCCCTGCATACAGCCCAATCCCTTTGAGCAGGTCAACCGCTGAGATCATGGATCCCTCCACCCCGAACTTCTCAGTCAGGGTGGGCATCTGGGGCCTTCTCCCTTGGCCCCAGAGCCAGATGGAGTTGGCCGGTTTCAGTCGCTTTTTCTTCCTGGCCACGTTCACGGGATGCTCCTTCAGCAGGATCTGAGATCTGGTGATGAGCTCGATGACCCCGTCCTCACCTCCCACCTTGGGGAGGTAATCGAAGATTCCTTTTCCCACGATGTCATGAGGAGGCACGAGTTTAAGGCTTTCCAACCCCTCTGTATTTCCCCCACCCTTCCATACCATGAGGTGACGGTAGCTTACACCGGGATAGAATCGAATTGTCTCAGTTCCCATCTCCCCGTCGATATCCTGGATAATCTGCCGTGCCTCTTGCGATGATATGTGGTCGGCGGTGAAGTCTTCCATAGTAACGTGGGACCCCAAAACCCCGAGGGTTACCAGGTTACAACGAAAAGCCAGATCATCCGCTTCAAGGGAAACCTTCATGCTGGCCGCCTCAAGGGGACCCCTCCCCGTAAAATATCGGGCGGGGTCGTATCCGAAGAGGGACATATTGGCGATCTCGGTTCCGCTGGAGAATCCTTGGGGGATGGTCTTGACCAATCCAACCCTCCCATTTCTGGCAATCCAATCCATATTGGGGGTAATTGCCGCCATCAATGGGGTCTTACCCCCCAACTCCTCCAGTGGATAATCGGCCATCCCATCGCCGACTAATACTACGTATTTCATTGACCACCTTGAAAGGTCACACCGCAGTAAAACTATAACAACTATAACAAAAGATGCCTGAAAGTCAAACGAAAAGGCGGGATTTTAAGCAAAAGATGTGCCAACTCCAACCAGAATTGGAACTTTTATGCCCGGTTCGCTACGGGGAGGCCTTGGCCGAGATCCTACGAAGAGATTTCTGGAAAAGTCGCTCTTCGCTGCTCAAAATATTTTTTCGACCATTCTAAAGTTGATGGTTTCGTAAAAAGTCAAAATTCGATGGCAAAGTAAAAAGCTCCAAATTCAAGGCGCGCAAATCCTGAGGAATGAGGCGTACTTACAGTACGCTGCAATGACGAAGGATGCAGCGCAACGCAGAAGTTTGGACTTTTTACGAAGCCATCATTCTTTATTCAAATGAAAGAGGCGTGGGGATATCCATTGGTATTCCAATCTCACTCAAAAACATAAGCCAACGGCTTTTCATTCTTCCTTACCTTCTGGTGTATTGACAGGATCTGGGCAACAGTATTGGTCAGGCCTACAGATATCTTAATGTCTTAGGTTTCGCAATTGAAGAGCAGAGGGTTCGATAGGATTCTTATCGATCGGTCATTTCAAACAGAAAGAACCTATTGACTAGTCTTACGTCCTATCGTTCCTTTGCGGCTCATGATCTCATGCGTATAAAAGGACTGTCAAGCTATTTTAACTTATGGATTTCATAAGAAATTTTTATGACCCCACGATTCATCCTCTGGCCGACTTGGTTGTCTCGTTACATCACCTACAGCTCGCCGTATAGTGTTCCCAAGCCCGGAGAATATGGGGAGACTCCAGGAGTTGGGCACCTCTTTCCCGGACCTCGTGTTCCGAAAAGTAGATGGGTTGTCCGATTTGCCGGGCTTTGAACTGGAGTATGGCCGATTCCTCGAGGTAGATGGCGCGAATCGTGGCCTCGATGACATCTTTTCCCAAAACCGCAGTGCCATTGCCCCGCAAGAGCGCCGCTGTACCCTGGGCACCGATAAACTCGGCAAGCCGCGTACCTATCTCCGCGTTCTCGATTAAGTGGGAATCTTGAAAAACGGGAATCTTGCCCAACAGAATGGCGCCGAAGTCGTGAACGGGCTTAATCCCTTCTCCCAGGATGCTGAAGACGGAAGTCGTAAAGGAATGAGTGCGGGCGATAGCTCCTACGTCGGGCCTCTGGCGATAAATACAGGTATGCAGCCACGTTTCCAAGGGTTGTACGTTTTTCCCCTCAACTCGCTCGCCCTTGAGGTTGACCGTCACTAAGTCCTCGGGCCCCTGGATTAAATCCATGCTAGCCTTTGGGGTAATTAGGAAAAGCTCGCCTCCAGGCAGTCGGGCACTCACATGCCCAAAGGCCTCACAAATTCCTCTTCTTATGAGTATGCGACTGGCAACAACCACGTTCTCTTTGATTTTTTCTCCTTTTGAAGCCATGGCAAACCTCCTGGGCAATATGGGGTTTGTTCGTTCAGCCCTCTATGTACCATTACAAATAAAAACGAGCAAATTGTATTGTGAAAAAAGGAGGAGGAAATATGATAGTAGTGCTTTCACAATCAGATCAATGTTGTCAATGATCCAGGCTTTTGTCCGCTCCGGTTATCGTGAATCTGAGTTAAACTCGCGGCTATTCGGCCCATACATAATATACTTATTCGGAACAAAGTACAAACTCACATGCTATTCATTCGAGAATCTTGCAGACCTTGCATAAATAGGCCTTGTAGGGAACAGAACCACTGATCTTATCAATGGATTCGGTGGAATAGAGTAGATTAGCGTTGGCGCCTTCTGATGAATAAGGGTCATAGCCGGGCAAATCCAATTCAGGACAAGACTGCCACCAGCCGTGTTGAATGCACACGACATCAACGGCAATTCCATTGGTCAACTTGGCTTTTACTTTGATTTTCCCGGAGGGGGTTCCTATGGAGACCCATTCGTCATTTTCAACGCTCAGTTCCCGTGCTTTTGCAAAATTGATTTCAACATAGGGATGGGGCACAGCACGTCGTAGGGATGGCAGGGCTCTGTGCTGCCCGTGACAGAAGTGAAGAAGTTTGGAACAGGTTAGGATTAACGGATATTCTCTTATCCATTCCGGCTTACTCAGAGGACTGATAGCAGGCTCTCGGTAAACTGGCAGGGCATCATAACCATGTTCTTTAAAGGTTTGTGAAAAGAGTTCAATCTGCCCCGAGGGAGTCTTAAAACCGTTCAGTGTACCCGCTTCTTGACCTATTTGGGCATGTTTCTGGTAAGCCACGGGTAAATCAACGGACAAACCTCCAGGATTTTTCATCAGGTCGGAAAGGGTGAGGCCAAGGGATTTCAGTTGATCATTGAATGCCTCCTCAATATCCCCATTCCAGAATCTATCCCCTAAACCCAAACGCTGGGTGAGGTCGAAAATGATCTCCAAATCGGACCTTGCCTCAAAGAGAGGCGCAATAACGCGAGGGCGATACTGCACCCATCTACGGGCTGCCATCAAGTTAGGGAATCCCTTTTTCAGATGGAACGATTCATAATGAGTGGCTGCAGGAAGGACAATGTCCGCGAGTTCCGTCGTTGGGGTCATAAAGAGCTCGGTCTGAACACAAAATTCCAGGTGCTTCAGTGCATCCCGGGCGATGAGACTATGGCTGTTAGCCGTGATGAGATTTCCCCCAAAGCCTACCAGCGCCCTAACAGGGTAAGGTCTTTCGGTGAGAATGGACTCGAAAATCTCATAAGCCTGGACCGATGAATTGGGATTGCCGGCTGGTCCCAATGGGCGCTTGTCACCAGCGATTCGCAGTTGATGGACCTCCGGAGGAAGAAGTCTCGGGTCACGAACTTTAGGTCCGGGAAATGATGGGAAAAAGACATTTCCGCCGGGTTTATCAAGGTTGCCGGTAAGCGCGTAAAGGATACATAGTGCTCGATTGGTTTGCATGGCGTTGGTATGCTGTTCTATCCCGTTATAGGAATAGTAACTTGCTGGTCTTATCTGTCCGAGCCATGCGGCCAGCTGTTTGATTTTTTTGGCAGGAATACCGGTAATGGATTCAACGGCTTCGGCAGTATACGGTGCTACAAGATCACGGAGAAATTCAAGAACCGGCTTGGCCTCAACCATTTTGCCGTTTGAAAGCGTGACCGTGAATGATCCGAAGAGCGCCGGATCACTACCCACACGCTCATCCATCGAGTGTTTTGGCGGGCACACGGCAACTTCCATTCTGGTCCTGTCCCACACAAGATATCCTGGCTCTTGAGGCTGCATTTCAAGATCCTGGGTAGTCAGAAGGTCTCCTGTATCGCTTCTGACAAGGAAGGGAGCATTCGTCCAATCCTCGACAAACGCCTCGTCATAGGTTGCTTCCTTGATTAGGTGATGAATTAGCCCCAAGAGGAGAGCTCCATCTGTCCCGGGACGGATTTGGAGCCAGAGATCTGCCCTCTTTGCCACTTGGGTATAACGCGGATCAATCACCACCAATTTTGCTCCTCTGTCTTTGGCCTTATTGATGTCACGGACATTGCAGCGCACGCTGGTATGAGGGTTGTGTCCCCAGATAAGGAGCAGCGCCGTATTTTCATAATCGGCTTCGGGAACTTTCTCCCATCCATAGGTATATTTGGAACCAGTATCCCGATGCCATTGGCACACATGGCCGGTTGCGAGGGTATTTGGGGAACCGAAGCAGTAGGCGAGCCTCACCACCCATTCCCCGTAGTCTCTGGACGGCGATCCCCCTGGACCCGGACGGTTGAAGACTACTGCATGGGCGCCATATGCCTCTTTTATTTCCTTGAGCTTTCGGGCGATGGTCTCCATGGCATCGTTCCAGGTGATTCTTTTCCATCCTGGATCAGGGTCCCCCTTGGGGTGTGTCCGCTTCAAGGGGTATCTTAATCTCTGGCTGTTATAAACAAGCTCTGGACCAGCCAGGCCTTTCGGACACAGGGCTGTTGAATTGGGATGTTCCCTGTCCCGGCTAACCTTGATAAGCTTTCCATCCTCAACGATGCAAATGATAGGGCATGTGGACTGACACTGGGCACAGTATGACCGCACTTTCCCATTGAAATTCTTTTCAGCCATGGTGCGATGCATGAGTGTTCCTTTCATCACAATAAATATTTTCTTTCAACTCTTGATGGGTTTGTTTTGCACACAAAAACAAGCGAAAGCCAAAGTAAATAGGGAAAAGCCCGTAACGGCATACAGGGGGACCCTAAAGCCGAAATGATCAAGGAGGTTCCCGACAATAATTGCTCCCAGGAAGTAGCCCGAATCCGCAAAAATTCGGTTGATCCCCATCATTCTCCCAAGGGAGTCCGAAGGGGCCGTGTCTGAAATGAGGATATTTGGCATGCTATTTATAGCGGCACCCACTCCGACAAATATGCAAGCCATCAGCAGTGGATTCCATTCCCTGGGTAATAAGAGGCCTAACATAGCAATCGTAGAAAAAGAGATTCCCGAGATCAGTACGGCTTTTCTCCCGTAGCGATCAGACAGAAAGCCGAAAACAAATATGCTGAGCATAGCTACAGATCCCATCAACGAAATGTAAAAACCCAAGACCACGACATCAACATGAAATACGTCTTTTCCATAAAAGGGGATTAAGGTATGTCGGAAGCTGCTCCGGTAGAAAAAGACGAAAAGGCTGATGGCAAAAATAGGTGCAAGTTCAAAAATCCCGGCTCTTTTGGTTTTCCGCAGAGAGGAATTTGTCTCCGTCCCCCCTGGGTCTTCTCCTTTTTTGTAATCCGGCCTTTCATCACTAAAGGTTACTGCGATCGCAATCATAGATAGGAGGATCAAGCCGGCAAGGACTAAAAATGGAACGCGCCAATTATACCACCCAGCGAGAATCCCAGCCAATGCGGGGGTAATGATTCCTCCCGCGCTGTGTGCCACATTGTTCATGCTGAGCATTGATCCTTTGCGTTCGGGATCGGCTGTCTGAGCGAGGACAACTAGAATGGTTACGGTGCAGATGATTGAGCCTGTACCGATTAAGATCCTGGATACAATTAAGTGGAAGATGGTGCGCGACGAACTCAGAATGAGGAGCCCGCTCACGTTGAGGAAACCGCTCAAAAGCAAAATTTTTTTCCTGTCAAATCTATCAGCTAGGAAGCCACTGGGAAATGCAAAGAGAATCCTGACTATACCGAGGCATGCGACAAAAATGGAGATCTGCGAATAGGATGCACTGATTTCATCACGAATCATGGGAAGTAGCGGGATCACCGCAATAATAGGCATGATCATAGAAAAACTGAACAGGTAGAGTGGGACTGCCTTCTTTTTCACAAGGTTTGTCCTTTCATGCCGAATTACCTGAGCCTTTTAACGAGACTTTTGCAAATAGTCAGATGCTCTTATACCATGGGATCGTATTGGGGGGAAGAACAAGAGATTCAACTGAGGGATTCCCTGATCCATGCATGGTCAGCGGAAGGTGGATGCCCCGTATGATGACAGCAGAAGCAATCCAGTAAAGTGGACCGTTATCCTGAAAATGATTCAATCTCTCCTGAAGGGTTTGGCCAAAATCTCGAGAACTCTAAAGTCGAAGAAATTGCTCGCGTGGGCAGGGAGACACACAATGGCATAATCCGCACCTCTCCCTTGAGCGGAAGTTCCCCCCACGGAGATGGTCTTTTCGATAGGAATCGCTCCTCCGTCAGCGGCCATGACGGCGCATTCAATGGCTACTTTCATCCCTGTACCAAATAGACTTCTTAAGCATTCCGCCAAGAGTTCAGAATGTGATACTCCGGAGAACTTCTGGCTGAAACTCCTCTCCAGCCCAGACAATACATGAGTTTGTTTGATTACCGTGCAACCCATCATATCCAGTTCTCTTAGGATATCTGTATTGAAATCCCAGACACCCGGTTTACTCCTTCCGGGATGAGAGGAAACAACCACCAAATTGGTATCTTTCCCCATTCTTTGGGCAAATTTGAGACCAGTGGCTCCTTGAGAACTAGCCACCACCACGCTTTTTATATCTCCTTCCTGTAGCCTTCGATATACAATCTCAATTATGTCTTTAGTATTCTCGGCCCCACTTCGCTCAAAATAGACTATTTCCTTTTTAATCATTTCCTTCCTCCTCCTTGCAAAAAAGGTTCGTATACTAAGAGGGCATATGAGGTGCACCCCCGTGTTTGGCCAGATCAAGTGAGAGTGATCTTGACCCCTCGGGAAGAAGGCGAATGAACTCCTCCAGAGAGTCTGGTCGATAAGTAGGCTTTATTACGCCCACTACTCCTCTCCAGCTGCTTGTCCCATGATTATAAAGAGGGAATTTCCATACTAATTTGAGCTGCCACCAGAAATGATGGATGTTTTTTAGTCTCATATCAAGCTCCTGTTTTCATCTCATAATAATAGGTTAAACCCATTCAAGAGCTTCGGCGCTCTAAAAAGATAGTATTTTACTCCCCTGAGTTCATATTTGTTGGTAAATTTTATCCCCGGGCTCTATCAATTCCCTTTCCCAACAATGAATGTCATTCTCCTTCAACAGCTCTCCTTCGCCTTCCTCATAACCCTTAATTAGCTTGAAATTCTTACCCCCAAACATCTTCTTCCATAGCTCCCTGGATACTAAGTGCTTCGATTCGCAAATACCATGACGTATTTTCTAGAGCAAGATCTGAGCAAATGCTCACTCAGCACTAAGTCTTGAGTAAATTTGTTCGTACCAGAACTTATGCATCGAAAGACTAAGTTATATCTCTTCTCAACATACCTATGAGTTCGCAGAGCCGTTTTCCCAGGTCTGTAGCCTCGTTCAATGCTCGTTCATCCTTTCGTACATCGCCAGGGGCATAGCCATAACCGTTGGCATATCCCGCACTGATAATACGGTGACCAAAAAATGCGCCATTGATTACTCTTATAGTACTAATTCCCCCCCTGCGGTTTGAAACAGCGACCGCCCCGCCCACTTTATTTCTCAAGCTTTTCTGGTGCCAGAATGAAAAGGTGCGGTCGAGAAACACTTGCGCTTGCCCGCTTACACTATACCCCATGTGAACAGGACTCCCGATAACAATTCCCTCAGCGTGCAAGAGCTTTGGATAAAGATCCCGCATGTCGTCCTCAATGTGACACTGGCCTGTCTTAGCACAACTCCAGCAAGCATCGCAAGGAGAAATCTTCATATCAGAGACCCTCACGAATTCGATTGCAGCTCCCTCTTCCGAACAACTCTCCAGTACTTGTTGGACCAAAATATCCGTATTACCATTCTTTCGAGGGCTGCAGCTAATGCCAATTACATTGAACGTACCCATTGTGGTGACCTCCTTACCTTTTACGTGCGTCAGAATTCCAAAATAGTTCGATACGGTGGCTGGAGAGTTTACCACCAAGGCAAGCCGATAGCTAAACTGGAGACCCCTTCCTTGAAGAAACCAACCCGAGCTAGGGTTCGGCAGAACCTGAAGTAAATGCAGTCCCCGTGAAAGGGGATCTCCAAAGCAACTGTGGTAAAGATAAACAATAATAGTTCTAACGGAAAAGTGGGTACTATCGGAATTGACAGGGGCAAAAGCTCCTGGCCGATACAGCCGTCGATGGGATACCCATTTCCCTCACTTTCCATGAAGCTCTTTAGTTGACCTCGGATTCCGAACTCAACACCCTACATATCCCCAGAGGGTGTGGAGGTTTGTGCTCTTGCTGTGATATGTAGGGCTTGTTGGTATCTCTACATGTATAGATTTATTTCCCTCTTTTTGAGAGAAGAATTCTCGAAAAAGAGAGTTTCCGTTTATCCTATGTTTCCCCGTAGAGAATTTCAAGGAGAAATTTCCGTAGACAAATTCCATAGCCCATGGTAGAAAGCATCGAATATTCTCGCAAGCAACTGGCAATCATGGAATGATGGCAACCAACGAACGCACCGTAGCCGCCGCCCCACGGGGTTTTATTGTGGCGGTGGTGAACATCATACACGGTATAATCCACCTCAATATGCATGGGATGTCAGTCCTCTACCCAGTGCTCAGGGAACAATTTGTCTTTGGATATATGGGGATCGCCTTTCTGTCTGTGGTCAGCCAGATGGTCACTGGCCCCATGCAGATCACCTTTGGCGTGCTGACTCGTTTGGCACGTCGGCTTCATATCCTGGGCATCGGTGCCACCTTAGCCTTTCTTGGAACTATTGTTATGGCAGTCTCCCAAAGCTATGGCCACTTGGTAGCCGGAAGAGTCATTCGCGGCATAGGCTCCAGCCCCAATCACCCGGTGGGCGGTGCCATCATGGCTGCCAGTTATCCTCGAGATCGAGCGAAAGCCCTCGGTTTACACCATACCCTAGGCAACGTTGGCGGCTTGATTGGTCCACTGATAGTCGGGGGCTTACTTCACTTCCTGGGGTGGCGATCGGTGGTATTGATACTAGGCTTCCCGCTTCTCCTCGCGAGCATCCCGTGTTTCTACTTGAAGGAAGCCCCTGCCGAGGTTGATCCTGAAGTTAGTGCCAAACGGCGTGGCAGGTTCGGCCTTCACGAATACAGAGCCGTGTTTCGGGATCGGAATGCCCTGACCGTGGGGCTGGTGATGATGGTGGGGGCTGGGGGGCGTGGGACTGGGGCAATTCGGACGTACCTGGCGGTTCTTTTGGTAGATCGGTATGGGATCTCGGTCTCCTACGCTGCCCTGTTCTTTGCCCTCTATACCTTTGGAGGAGTGATAGGCCCCTTGGCTCTGGGGTGGGTGGCGGATCGAACTTCTCCTCAACTCGCTGTTCGCATCAATCTCCTCTTCTCCGCTGTCTTCCTCATGCTGATCCTAACCCCAGCGACGCCAGGGATCGTACTCGGGGCATTCGTTTTCCTGACAGGGATCTTCGTCCAATCTCGTAGTACGCTGCTGCAAAGCCTGTTGATCCAGAACGGGCCGCAAGATGTCCGGATTGACACGATGCTAAGCTCGTACTTCACCCTTGGGGCGATTTCTGGCCCCCTGTGGACAATCCTGACCGGAGTGCTGGTGGATCAAGCAGGGATGTATGTGGCACTTGGGACGATGTCCGCCTCTTTCATTGCAGGGATGGGCCTTCTCGGCCTGATCCGGGTTGACCGACCCACCAAATGATCCAGAGGATTCATGTCCGGACAATTCCATCCTTAGACTTCCCTACTCGCATTGCTAGGTCTAGGGGCCTTTTCTCGTTTGTTTTCCTTGAGGAACCGGAGAAGGTTTCATAGGCTAACGATACTGCGGAACCGTATCGACCAAAGTGGTTAGAGCTCCATTGAGGTCCTGTATATCCAGCGAAAGGACCAGGTCTGCTGACTTTAACGGTTTTCCACTCCCGGTCAGGTCCAGAAATAGGAGATAGTGTAATATTTTTCGTCTAAATTTTATTTTGGGGTGGGGAAAAAGCGCCTTCCATTTAAGACGTGGGTTACCCAAAAAACTTTTTTCTTTCTGTTCATTATCCCACAGATTTCTTCTGCTGAGTGTATTT
>JBGVTJ010000213.1:0-15025 GCA_041862515.1 Thermodesulfobacteriota bacterium
GAAGAATCCCCTAGAAGTTTCAATTATACACCAAACGAATGCGATAACAGTAAACGACAAAGTTATTTATTGGCTACGATAAAAAGTGGCCAGCTTGACAAAAACCCTCAAGAGGCAGGCTGGCCATAACGACACAATCAACAATTTCCCGTAGGTCACTCAGGGGAATACCATGGTGGGGTCAAAATACACCTCCCGGATCTGCAATCTCAACCTAACCTCCGCCGAGGCAGGTACCGCGCTGGGGGTCGAACAGGTGCAGGCGTTCTGGCTCGCATGTGAGCGGCAGGATGTCGCCGGACGCAACCTTCATCACACCTGGCAAACGAACGGTAACGGAAGTTCTGTCTGCCCCAAGGTGTCCATGAACGAGAGTATCTGCGCCCAGCGCTTCTACCATGTCGATCTTCAAGTGGGCAAGGCCTACGTCCTCTTCCGTTACAATGAGATGTTCGGGCCGGATGCCGAGTGTAACCTCGCGTCCCCCGTGGGTGGAAAGGCTATCGTCTGGAAGCGGAAGGCTTTCGCCTCCAGGAAGCTTTACCACCTTGCCTCCGCTATCGAGCCGCGCCGGCAGGAAGTTCATGGAGGGTGAGCCGATGAAACCGGCGACGAAAACAGTGCTCGGCCGGTCATAAACTTCGAGCGGCGTGCCGATCTGTTCGACGATACCATCATTCATCACCACAAGACGGTCGCCCAGGGTCATAGCCTCGACCTGGTCATGCGTAACATAGATGCTGGTGATCTTCAGATCCTCATGGAGTTTCCTGATTTCAAGGCGCATCTGGACACGCAGTTTGGCGTCAAGATTGCTCAGGGGTTCGTCGAACAGAAAGACCTTGGGCTCCCGCACAATACATCGGCCCATGGCAACACGCTGGCGTTGCCCCCCCGAAAGTTGTCTGGGCTTGCGGTCCAAGAAGTCGGTCAGCTCCAAGATCTTTGCAGCATTCTGGACTCTTTCTTGGATTTCTGCCCTGGGCATTCGGCGGATCTTGAGACCGTAAGCCATGTTGTTATAGACCGTCATGTGGGGATAGAGCGCATAGTTCTGGAATACCATGGCGATATCCCGATCCGCTGGTTCCAGACGATTCACAACCTTCCCATCGATGGCGATCTCCCCTTCCGTAATGACTTCGAGTCCGGCAATCATGCGGAGAACGGTGGATTTGCCGCAGCCCGAGGGGCCCAGGATGACGATAAACTCGCCGTCGGCAATGTCACAGGTAATCCCGTGGATTACCTCGGTTTTTCCAAACTTCTTATAGACATTACTCAGACTGACATCGGCCATACGAATACCCCTATTTCTCTGTTTCCGTCATACCTCGAACAAACTGTTTTTGCATGAAGATGACAACGAGAACGGGTGGGATCATTGCCAACATCGTAGAGGCCATGATGATGTGCCACTCTGCCTGCCCCTCCCCCACGTCCAGCATCCGTTTGATCCCAATCAGAACGGTGTAGTAACTCTCATCAGTGGTGATGAGTAACGGCCAGAGATATTGATTCCATCCATAGATGAACAGGATCACGAAGAGGGCGGCAATCGAGGTCCGCGACATTGGCAACAGGATGTCGATGAAGAACCGAATAGGGCCCCCTCCATCAATTCTTACTGCCTCGCACAGTTCATCGGGTACCGTCATGAAGAATTGGCGGAAGAGAAAAGTGGCTGTGGCAGAAGCAATCAGGGGAAACGTTAACCCCGCATAGGAATCCAACAGCTTCAGATCGGCTGCCACTTTGTAGGTTGGCAAAATGCGCACCTCCACCGGCAACATTAAGGTGATAAAGATTAACCAGAAGAAGAACATTCGGAAGCGAAATCTGAAATAGACGATGGCGTAGGCGGCTATCAAGGAAATGGCGATCTTCCCGACGGTGATTCCGAGTGCCATGATCAGGCTGTTCAGCATCATGGTACCCACGGTGGCTCCCACATCCCTCGGTCCCACACTCAGGGCTTGGACGTAATTCTCGACCAAGTGTCTGCCCGGCAAAAGGGGAAAGGACGTCGTGATCTCATCCAACGTGTGTGTTGATGCGACAAACGTGACATAAATGGGAAAGGCGAGAATCAACATGCCTGCGATGAGCACCGCGTGCGTCAAGAACGTAAGCCAGGGGCGATGTTCAACCATCAATCACTCCTTCAGTAGTGCACCCTTCTCTCGATGTAACGGAACTGAATGACCGTAAGGGAAATAACGACAATCATCAGGATGACCGACTGGGCCGCAGAACCACCGAGGTCCAGGCTGAGAAAACCGTCGTGATAGACCTTGAATACCATGATGTTCGTGGCCTCATTTGGCCCACCTTCGGTGATGGCGTGGATCACACCGAAGGTGTCGAAGAAGGCATAGACAATATTGACCACGATCAAAAAGAACACCGTGGGCGACAATAAGGGAAAGACAACCGTCCAAAAACGTTTTCCCGGTGAAGCTCCATCAATCGCAGCCGCTTCGATAAACGATCTGGGAATTGCCTGCAGCCCTGCCAGGAAAAACAAGAAATTGTAAGATATTTCCCGCCACGCCGCTGCGATGATCACCAGGAACAATGCCTGTCCCCCTTTCAGGGTGTGGTTCCACTCATATCCAATGGCCTTGAGATAGAAGGCGATCATCCCTACGGTTGGATTGAAGAGAAAGTACCACAGCACCGCAGCTACCACGGGAGCGACGGCATAAGGCCAAATGATCAATGTCTTGTACGTCGTCGCTCCTCGAATGACCCGATCGGCCATCACAGCCAAGAGAAGTGCGGTAGACATGGCGATTGCCGCCACCGAAAAACTGAAGATCGTCGTCACTTGAATGGAGCGGAGATAGGCGTCATCGGTAAAGATGTAAGAAAAGTTCGCCAAACCCACAAAAGTCGAAGAGAGTCCAAAAGCGTCCTCCTGCAAGACGGACTGGTAGAGCGCCTGTGAGGCTGGCAAGATAAAAAAGATGAGGGTTATAATGATCTGTGGGGCCACAAGGAGATAGGGCAGAACCTTTTGTCTGAAGACAACTCGTTTTTCCATGGGAAATCGCTGAACCCCATAAAAGTGTAGCTGGGCCCACCCATAGACATGGATACGGATGGGCCCAGCTCGACTTACTGACCGCTATTTGTTCGCGCTTTCAAACTTGCGCAATAGCTTATTCCCAGCAGCAACCGCGTCGCTGAGCCCCTGTTTTGCGGACTTCTTCCCGGCAAAAATAGCCTCCAGCTCGCCGTAGTTGATGTCGCGCACTTGTACGAAATTGCCGAACCGTATCCCTCTTGAGTTTTCGGTCGGTTCGTGCAGGGTCATCTGCTTCAACGCGGTTTCCGTACCAGGGTTCTTCTCGTAAAAACCCTGTTCCTTGGTCAAGTTGTAGGCGGCCATCGTGATGGGCAAATAGCCCGTGAACTGATGCCAGTCAGCCTGGACAGCGGGCGAGGAGAGATAGTTGAAAAACGTTGCCACACCTTTGTAGTCCTCAGCTGAATGACCCGCCATTACCCAGAGGCTTGCCCCACCAATGATGGTGTTCTGGGGAGCCCCGGGTGCATCCGGCCAATAGGGCAGCATGCTCGTCCCGAACTCGAACTTGCAGGTCTTCTTAAACCCGGCATACCCTGCCGAGGATTCCGTGTACATGGCAACTTCTCCCGAGGAAAATTTGGCATTCCCCAGGTTGCGCCGGCCACCGTAAATAAAAATCTTTTCCTTCTGCCAATCAGCCAGTTGCTGGACATGCTTTACGTGAAGCGGGCTATTGTATGTGAATTCGGTATCAAATCCGCCAAATCCGTTGGCTTTGGTCCCAATGGGAACATTATGCCACGCGCTGAAGTTCTCAATATGGATCCAGGAAATCCACGCCGTTGAGAAGCCAGCGGGATACCCCGCTTTAACGAGTTTCCTCGCGTACTCGGCCACCTCGGGCCAGGTCTTCGGCGGCTTGTCGGGATCGAGCCCCGCCTTTTTAAAAGCTTCCACATTATAGTAGAGGACCGGTGTCGAGCTATTGAAGGGCATGGACAACATCTTGCCGTCGGGCGTGGTGTAGTAGCCGGTAACGGTCGGAAGAAAGGCCTTTGGATCGAAGGGGAGACCCGATTCCGCCATCACCTCATAAACCGGCTTAATAGCGCCCTTTGCCGCCATCATGGTTGCAGTGCCCACCTCAAAGACCTGCAGGATATGGGGGGGTGCCTTTGAGCGGAAGGCGGCAATGCCAGCAGTCATGGTATCGGGATAGCTTCCCTTGTATGTCGCAACCGCTTTGTACTCGTTCTGTGATTTGTTGAACCCTTCGGCGATGGCGTTGACCTTTTCGCCGAGCCGACCACCCATAGCATGCCACCATTGGATCTCGGTAACAGCCTGTGCACTGGTTACCGCAATCCCGAGGATGAAAACAGCGACAAATAAAAGTAACCGAGATGTTTTCATTTGATATCCTCCTCTCTTCTTAAAGAATTCGTTTCACTTTCAATGATGATGATGATATCCTCTTCTAATCCCTCCCTTCTTTTTGGACTGCGTGGGGTCGTACTAGGTTTAGCGTAAAATACATACCAGTATCGTAACGGTTTGTCAAATGAAAAGGAATACATCTCTTATACACTTAAAGACGTTTCAAATCAGACCCGGCCTCCATATCAGGCCTCTAAGGATGAAAGCCCATTCCCTTCTGCCTCCCGCCCATGTCTACCGACCGGTTAACGGTTGAACTTGTACCCCCAAAGAAAGGTGCAACTTCCCCCCAGAGGTACCCTTTTTCCCCTTGCTCTGACTACGAAAAATAATCGGAAATCATTCGGTAGAGAGAATTTCTCATGGCCGCCAAGATCGTCTTCTGTTTTCGGAATGGAAAGCCAGTCCCATAGAATCTCATCAAAGGCCTCCGTACATAGGGGTATTTGTCCTCTCCGTCCTTTCCTATGGACATGCTCAATAGAGCGCATTGCTATTTCCGGAAGAACCAGATCCAGAATGCATTGGTTGTATGGCGGAAAATTATCCCGAGCATGCATGGAACCACTGCGATAGGGGGGAAATTCATGATCGCAATTCCCAGCACAAAGTGATTGTTCCGCGAGGAAGGGATCATCGCGAGGGTATTCCTGATGCTCTTATCCCAAAAGAGCAAACCAGCAAGGTATGCCAAGCCTCCCTGGAGCAAAAATATCGATAACGCGAGGAGGGCAAGTCCGACAAGCGTCCGGTCCCGCATAAGCTCCTGTGCCGCGGCGCTTATTGAAACGCCGGCTATGATAAATACCGCGATCAAAATCACACCCTGAGTATACTTCTTGATGATGGCAGTCCCATTGCCCGACAGGGATCTTTTCATGATTTCACTGGAAATATAGGGAATGAGAACTAGGCGGCTGTTTGAAAGAAGAGATGTGCTATTTTGATTTGAATTGCCGCACCAACTAACCATTTAAGCATGAGCGGGATATACAGAATCGAACCGAAGGTGGTGAAGAGGAAGTTACTCAGGATCAGATTGTAATCCTTATTCGGGACAAACCGGCTGATGGCTAACATCATGATCCCGCTCGGCGCAATCGCTGTTAACAGCAGTCCGATGCGATAGGCCGGATTAAGACCGTTGGAAAGCACATAATACACCACGAGCGGCATGAATACTGCTGAGAACGAATCCGTAACAAGTAATTCTCCCCGAAAAAATCTTTGCCATTTCAATTCCGTTTCGAGAAAATTCAGAAACAATACAAACCCGACCATCCAGGGGATACTTGGTTTATATACTTGGAGTTGGGGAAAGATGAAACCGAGAGCTATCTTGGAAAAAATGACAATATGAAACAGGTATTTCAAGAAGAGACCCCTCCTGCAAGGATCGTTAAGCTATGTTAAGTATATGAAAAGAAATTGAAAAATGCATTCAATTGATAAGGGAATATAAAGGTCGAAGGCTTTCGTGCCCAATCGAATAGAAGAAGAATGATGGCGGACGTAAATGTGATCTGGGATTGTACGATCATGAGGGAGGGATAAACACATAGTCAATGGACAAATTCCCACTGTGGCCGTATTCTTGCCATAACTCTTGAAAAATCTTTTTGGATTGGTTATTGATGTTGTCACTTTATCTGAATCAACCGGTGTATAATACAAAATCAGAGGGGGGATTTTCGTGAAGTCTCGAAGGATTCTCGTCCCATTCCGAATGCCTGAAATTGGAAAAGAGGTGCTGGGCAGGTCAAAGGCGGAGATTGCCTTCCTTCATGGGCCCAGGGGTGAACTCCCAACCCTTAAAGAGGTGATGGAAGGTGTACGGAAGGCCGAAGTCCTCCTTCCAAGCGCACTCCTGTCAATTCCTAAAGAGGTCTTGATGGGAAATCCAAATCTCCGGGGAATTGCGAACTTCGGGGTGGGATATAGCAATATCGATATGATATCTGCAACGGAACTCGGTATCCCTGTGACCAACACCCCTGGAATCCTGACCGAGACCACAGCAGACCTGGCCTGGGCCCTGCTCATGGCAACGGCGAGAAGAATCCCACAGGCGCATAATTATACCGTCTCAGGTCAATGGAAAGGGCCTGGCGGCAAGTCCTTTATGGGGTTGGATATCGGCCCTGGGGGCTCCAACACGCCAAAGGTCTTGGGCATCATCGGTTTTGGTAGAATCGGTCAAGCAATTATGAGGAGAAGTCGAGGTTTCAAAATGATAGTGCGGGCCTACGATCCCCCCATGAAGGAGACCATTGAGAAAACAAAGGGGGTGGAGTATAGGGAACTCGGTGACCTCTTGAGGGAAAGTGATTTTGTCACGCTTCATTGTCCTCTGACGGAGGAGACCCATCATATCATCGGGAGGGCGGAACTCGATCTGATGAAGCCCACCGCGATCCTCATCAATACTTCCCGAGGCCCGGTGGTGGATGAGGAGGCTTTGGTCTCAGCTCTCATAAAGGGGAAAATCGCTGGGGCAGGACTTGATGTCTACGAGAGGGAACCCCGTCTTAGTCAAGGCCTCGCAAAACTGGAAAATGTCGTCTTGGTGCCCCACATTGGAAGTGCCACAGAGGATACCCGTGGACAGATGGCTGTCGTGGCAGCAAAAAATGCAGTTGCCATGCTGAGGGGGAAAAAGCCTCCCAATATTGTAAACCCCGAGGTCTTTGATTCTCCCGAATATCTTCGGAGGTTAAAGATTTAAGACCTGTTGAGATTCTTTTTTTGAACTTAACTCTTTCCTGAAGTTCACCTTCTGTCTTACTGTCCTTCGTTATTGCTTCTAGGGATAGGATGATATAATAAGCCATGAAACCGGAGAATGGAGGTCTTTTCCCATGGGAAAGCCCAAAATTGTGATTGTTGGAGGTGTTGCTGGGGGCGCATCCGCTGCGGCAAAGGCCCGTCGATGTTCTGAAGACGCCGAAATCATCATGTTCGAGAAGGGCCCGGATATCGCATATGCGAGTTGCGGCCTTCCATACTACCTATCGGGTGTGATTGAAGACCGCGAAAGCCTCCTCATCGTTACGGAAAAGCTTTTCCAGCGGAGGTTCCGGGTAGACGTACGGACTCACAGGGAGGTCATCCGGATCGATCGGGCACGCAAAGTAGTGGTGATTCAAAATGTGGAAACAGGGACCATTGAAGAGGAATCCTACGATCGCCTCATCCTCTCTCCCGGTTCATCACCCATTATCCCTCCCCTTCCGGGTGTTAACCTTCCCTTCGTCTTTACCTTCAAGACCCTTGAGGACATGGATCTCGTCTGCCAATATTTGCAGCAGAAACACCCTCATGAGGCGGTCATTGTAGGGGGCGGTCTGATCGGGATGGAAGTGGTGGAAAACCTTGAGCTCAAAGGTTTAAGGGTTTCCATTGTGGAAAAATTAGATCAGATTCTCCCTTTCCTGGATTGGGATATGGCGGAGCTCGTCCGCCAGCACGCCGAGGCCAAAGGGGTAAAGTTCTCCCTCACCCAGGGATTGAAGGCGATTGAGAATCGAAATGGTAGCGCCGTCGTGCACACGGAGGGAGGCAAAACCCTGAAGGCCGATCTCGTAATTCTCTCCTTGGGTGTAAAGCCCAATGTTGCCTTGGCCAAGGAAGCGGGTTTAGAAATCGGGAAAGCGGGCGGGATTAAGGTCAATGAGTTCATGCAGACCAACGATCCCAGTATCTACGCGGCGGGGGACTGCGTGGAATCCATTCACCGGGTAACGGACCAACCCTTCTTGGCACCCATGGGCTCTGCCGCCAATAAACAAGGCCGGGCCGCTGGAGCCAACGCCCTGGGAAGAAAGATCGCGGTTAAGGGTTTCCTCGGAACGGTGATTCTCAAGGTCTTCGATTTAACCGTTGCAAAAACAGGGCTTTCGGAGAGGGAGGCTCAGCGAGCGGGCTTCGATCCCCTCGTGACATTCATCCACCCGGGCCACATCGCCGGATACTACCCCGGCTCAAAACCCCTGCACATAAAAACGATCACCGATCGAGCATCGGGCCGACTTCTCGGGGGCCAGGTCATCGGGGAGGAGGGTGTGGACAAAAGGATCGATGTGCTGACCACGGCGATATATCATCGGATGCCCCTAGATGAACTCCTTCATCTGGATCTTGCCTACGCACCCCCTTATTCGGCTGCCCGGGATCCCGTGGTCATCGCCGGCGCTGTCGGGCAGAATTTCTTCGAGGGGGACTGGGTTCCCATCACGCCAACGGTGCTCAAGGAGAAAATTGATGGTCGCGGGGATTTCGTCCTCATCGATGTCCGATCCAAAAGGGAATGTGTCCAAGAGGGGATGATCCCCGGGGCTATCCACATCCCCTTAGATCGCCTTCGGGATCGTATTGACCAGCTCGATAAGGAGAGGGAAACCGTGGTATATTGTCGCACCGGCCTCCGCTCATATCTGGCAACACGGATCTTGATGCAGAAGGGATTTACCCGGGTGAAAAACTTGACCGGAGGGACCATGAGCTGGGTCTACCCCTTGGAGAAAGGCGATGCGAGTTAGGATCCGATGAAGAAAAATGTGTTAGGTAACACGGGAATAGAGGTGAGCGAGCTCTCCTTTGGGACACTCATACTCGGAAAAAATCAGGCTAATCTAACCATAGAAGAAGGCGGCCAGACGGTGAAGGAGGCCTTCGAGTTGGGGATGAATTTTTTCGACACCGCGGAAACTTACGGAACCGAGGGCCATCTGCGCAAAGGTCTCAGCGGGGTCGGCGATAGAGCCATCATTTCCACCAAAACGCGCGCGAGGAAACGGGATGTCGCCCAGAGGGATTTTGAAGCATCCCTCAAAGAGTTGCATCGGGAGTATATCGATATCTATCATCTCCATCTTGTCCATGGAGCTCAAGATCTGGCGGATCGGCGTGGGGTCCTCGACTTTCTCCTCGAACTCAAGGAACAAGGCCTGATCAAGGCCATTGGCGCATCAGTCCACAAGGTGGAAGCGGCCCGAGTTGTGGTGGCTGAGTCCGACATAGATGTCTTATTCCCCGTGCTCAATTCCCATGGGCTCGGGATCATGGATGGGTCCATTGACGATATGGTCGAGGTTTGCAGACGAGCTGAGGCCCGTGGAATGGGCATCTATGCCATGAAACCCTTGGGTGGGGGACATCTGAGGAAATATCCCGAAGAGCCCTTCGGGTTTCTCCGGAATTTAGGCTTTGTCGATTCCATCTGCGTTGGCATGAAGTCGCCCGCCGAAGTGGAGATGAATGTGAGCATCTTCGAGGGGTGGGAGGTTTCAAAGGAAACGCTGGCTCAAATAGAAACGGTCTCGCGGACCCTTAAAATTTACGGCCACTGTCTGGGTTGTGGGGCATGCGTGGAAGCATGTGCTCAGGAAGCCCTATCTTTGGACCGTTCACGAACTGATGAATCCAAGGGGAAAAAAGGCCAGTCCGTTGTTAACCAGGACAAATGCATCCTCTGCGGATACTGCGCGGAGGTGTGTCCTCAATTCGTAATCCGGGTCATTTGAACCCTTATCTTCTCAACCTCTTGAACCAGTCCATGCTCCTCGATCTGAGAAATGTTAAACCCTTTCGCAAAAAACGCTTTCATTGGCCGAAAATATCCTTTATCATAAACGGGAAAATTTTTGGGTCCAAATACTTCCATTCTGAACGATGGAGGCATCGGTGAATTTTAAAGCCCTTTTCAAACCGAAAACCTTGGCCGTCATCGGCGTTTCCTTACACAATGACCGGCATCCGGCCAACGTCATCTATTACAAAAACAACCTTCGGTTTCAGGCCGAGGTGTTTCCCGTAAATGACCGGGGGGGTGTCCTTCAGGGGGAAACGGTCTACGCTTGCATCTCGGATGTCCCCCGAAAGGTCGATCTGGCGGTGATCGCAGTCCGCGCTGAAATGGTTCCCAATATCATGGCCGAATGCATTCAAGCCGGAGTTGGTGGAGCGGTAGTTATCTCGGGGGGGTTTGCTGAAATCGGTCGAAGGGACCTGCAGGATCGCATGGTATCTCTGGCAAGAGAAGCGGATTTCCCTTTCATTGGCCCCAATTGTCTGGGAGTCTATTCCCCTCCCTATATGGACACCTTTTTCCTTCCCAGCGAACGAATGGTAAGGCCGAGTAGGGGAAGGGTTGCCCTCGTCAGCCAGAGTGGAGGGACCCTTGTTGATCAGATGAGCAAGTTTGCCGATGAAGGTATTGGCCTTTCCCTGGGGATCGGTATCGGGAACAAGGCCCTGATCCAAGAGCTAGACCTGCTCGAATATTTTGCCCAAGACCCTGAGACGGAAGTCATTGCTTTCTACGTGGAGGGCTTCGAGAAAAACGCGGGACGTGAATTCGTCCTGGCAACAGGCCAATGCCCAAAGCCCGTGATCGTTTTAAAAGCGGGTAAAAGTCCCGGGGGAAGCCGGGCCATTTCCAGCCACACGGCTGCGATGGCCGGGGACTACGAAGTCTTTTCCGAGGTGGTCTCTCAGTATGGCGTGGTAGAGGCCAAAAATCAATTTGAGCTGGTCTCCTTCTGTGAAGCGCTGAGCTGTTACAATCAGTCCATAGAAGGTAATATCGGTATCATCACGGCCAGTGGGGGTCACGGGGCCCTGGCGGTCGATGCCTGTTCCTCCCATGGCCTTTCCGTGCCGCCCTTATCCGATCAGCATCAAGCTGAAATCAGGGAACGAGTTTCACCGCGGGTTCGAGCAATCGCTTCCTTCGGCAACCCCGTCGATCTTACGGGGAGCGCCGTGGATGATGATTTTATCGCAGCGGCTAAGTTCCTGGCCGGCTATCAGGAAGTTGATTGTGTTGTGGTGCTGCTTTTGCCCTACACACCGGGGATTACCCCGGATTTGGCAGCCCGATTGAGCCAGATCTATCGACAAGCAGATAAGCCGCTGATCGCTTACGTACCCCATGTGGAAAAATACGGTATATTCATCGAGGGATTTGAATTTAACCGGATACCGGTGGCCCACTCCATTGAGGGGGCGGTACACATGGCTGAGGCCATGAGGAGGTGGCAACCTTGTTGAAGAAAGGGATAAGGGACATACTTTCTGCTTCAAAGGATGTGGGCTGGGTTTTAGAACCTCAGGCCAAGCGCCTCTTTTCAATGGCAGGCCTGAATGTTCCTCGATTCACCATGTCGACCACGGTGGAGGAGGCAGTTCGGTTTGCCCATGAGATCGGTTACCCCGTAGTTGCGAAGGTGGTCTCTCCTCGGATTGTCCACAAATCAGAAAGCGATGGCGTCGCGGTCGGCATCGATAGCGATGGGGAGTTGACCGAAACCTTTACCCGATTGAGTCGGATCGAGGGCTTTGTCGGTGTGCTGGTTGAGGAGATGATGTCGGGCCTAGAATTAATCGTCGGCGCCAAGATCGACTACCAATTTGGACCGGTGATCCTCCTGGGAATTGGTGGAACCGGGGTGGAGATCTATCGGGATATCACTATGAGGATGGCGCCTCTTCGTGAAAGGGATGTCGAATCGATGGTAAAGGGCCTTAAGGCGAGCCCGCTTCTGGAGGGTTATCGGGGCTCAGAACCGATCAATCTGAGCGAATTGAACCGGCTTCTCATAACCTTCTCCAAATTGGTTATGGACCTTGAGGAGTCTATCGAATCCATCGACCTTAACCCGGTCATCTGTTCATCGACCACGTGTGTTGTGGCGGATGCCAGAATCATGCTCAAGGAAAGCCTGGAAACGGAATAGATCCAATGGCAGAAACAAGATTTCATTTCGCCGTCGGCTTCGGCCTCCTTCTCATCGTCTCCATCTGGTTGTTTCCTTCACATCTAACAGCGAAGGAAGAATACGCTGCGCAAACGGGCAAGGATTGTGAGACCTGCCATATAGACCCCTCAGGTGGGCCGGATTTAACCCCCTATGGGCAGGCCTTTCGAAGAGGAGGGCAACAATATCCCATTCCAGCAGAAGCCTTCACGGAACTTCCACGCTATAGAAGGATCGTCCACTTTCTCATCGGATATTTCCACATTGCTGCAGGTGTCATCTGGTTCGGAACCATATTCTACGTTCATATGTTCATCACCCCCCAGGCCCTTGCCCGGGGGCTCCCCAGATCGGAGTTGATTCTGGGCTGGGTGTGCGCCACAATCAGTGGTACCACTGGTATCCTCCTGACCATGGCCAGGTTAACTGCTTTTTCGCAACTCTACACGACGAAGTTCGGAATCGTCCTATCCGTTAAAATCATTCTCTACCTCTTGATGGTAGGCATCGCGCTCTTCACCACGACTGTGATCCGGAAAAAAATGCGAGGGGATCTCGACCAACGGAAGGCCGAGGAGGTAACTGGAGGCATTTTTACCCACACGGATCTGCTTTCCTTTAATGGAACCGGGGAAAAACCGACCTACATCGCCGTGGGAGGGGACATCCATGATCTTTCTGAGAGCCCCGTATGGAAAGAAGGACGGCACATGGGGCAGCACTTCGCGGGCAGGGATCTGACCGATGATCTCACAGCGGCTCCCCATGGTAGTGAGGTTCTCGAGAAGTTCAATAGGGTGGGGAGGCTGTGGAAAAGTACGAGAGAAACCTCTCCCCGTGTCAGCGGCATGAGAAAAACCTTCATCTATCTGGCCAACTCCGCCCTGGTAATTTCCTTTCTCATCCTCCTCTGTGTGGCCCTGTGGAGATGGGGATGAGGAGAGATCCCAAACTGGGCCTTCTCCTGGGAAGTCAAAGGCTTAAGGACAAACCTTCCTTTTCTCAGAGTGGAAACAACTCCCGGGACGAGGACAACGCGGTGATCACCCCAGGATGTCTCCTTCGCACTCCGATTACGAGTCTCGCGGGCCTTCTTTTCTAACAACGACTTGAGGCCCTGCCTTTTCCCGCTCGAATTATCCTCTTGTTCACCTTACTCCAGGAGGGTGTGATGAGAAAGCTTTCCTCCATATTCCCAATCATCCCGATAAACTTATTCATGGGTATCGAAAAAGTGAGGACATCCTCGGGGACGCACGGCCGGGCGGAGACGTCGAACATCCCGAGGACGCATCGCGGACGCGGGGAGTCCTTTTCGAGATAAGGATACTGCACAATTGAGCCGCAACCGGCGGCAAAGGGCGCAAAAACCCCACCTTGTTCGGCCTCATCGAAATTGGCGAGGGTAAAAAGGCCGGAGAGAACGTCGGGCCGTCCGAAGAAGACCACTACGTCGGGATCCTCTGAGTCCTCGAGCCTGTCCCATCTCTTGAAGACTATGAACCGAGCCGGTGCCTTGAACTCCGGCAACTTTTCCATCACCTCTCTCACTAATGCCGGTGATTTTTTGTAGCGCTCGCCTTCAAGTTTTCCGGGAATACCGCAGGAGAGGAAATATTCGAAGTTCGGCATAACCTCTTCTGCAAATCCGAGATACCTCTTCCCCCCGCCGCAGCCGATCGAATCGGCGTCAAAACAGACAGGATTTCCCCTTCGTACCTTTGACAAATCGGCGATTACACACCTTTGCCCTGAAGGGGGTTCCGCCATTTCAGCCCGTCCTCCCTCATCGGTGTAATAAAGGGCAATCGGTAGCTCTGCCCCGTCAAAGAATTTTTCCCAGAGCCTGGTAAATTTTTCCTTAATCTCGATATCCATAGTATTTCCTCCACATATAATGTGAATTACCATTTTTCCCGTTGTTGAAATATAGATTCATGGTTGCTCTTACGGAAGGGGTTCATTCCTTTCCCCTAGCTTCCAATATGAACCTCCTCAACCGCCCGTAAAACTCTTCACCCCGATCGATCATGATCCAATAACTGGCATCGAAACTCTCGTTTGGGATCCCATGCTTGGCGACGAAGTCCCGCGTCTCGTGCTTTCAAGGAATCCCTGAGACTTGGCATTATTCAGGCATCCGGAATAGCCAATTCAAGATCCGTGAGAGGAATCTATCAGAGGTGAAATCCAATGTAAAGCCTTACATATGTCAAGTTTTCTTGAACGTGTTTTCTCCAGAGATTATCAACTTTAACAGTTTGATCAGATCCTAAGGGTCCCTAACCGAGGTTAAGAATCACACGTATGAAATGGTTTGATGTACATGGGCTCTCCCACGAAATCAGAAAACAACAGGGAATCATAGCTTGGATAAGTAGGATTTTAGATAAGAAGTTGACTCCCCTTACTATTGTAGTATAGGGTAAAGATGGCTTTGCCGGTGTCCCTTATTGAGAGCTAAGGAAGTCCATAACTCAATGAAAGGAGGTCTTATCAGATGAAATCCGAAATCATTATACCGAAGGGATGGGAAAAACCCTTAGCCCCAATTTCACCTGCCGTAAAGAAGGGAAACATGGTATTTGTGGCAGGGCAGGTAGCTCGTAACGAAAAGGGAACACTCATCGGAAGGGGAGATATCAAGGCTCAGACGAGACAGGTCTTAGAAAATGTTCGAACGTGTCTAGAGGCTGCAGGTGCCAGGATGGAAGATGTCGTTTCGGCACATGTGTTTTTGACCGACCCATCCAATTTTGGAGAAATGAATGAAGTCTACCGGGAATATTTCACCGAT
>JBGVTJ010000214.1:0-26843 GCA_041862515.1 Thermodesulfobacteriota bacterium
AGTCGAAGGGCTTCGTCGTGAGTGCTCGACCGTGAGCCCTCGGCGTGAGTCTTCGACCCTGAGCCTTTCGGCAGTGAGCGACTCGACATGAGCCTTCGACCCGAGCTCAGGCCGAGGGGCTCGTCGACATTTCTCAAGGCCGAACTGCTCAGACCGAAGGGCTCGGTCGACCGCTCCATTCGACCGACCCTCGGTTATCCGCCAACCTCCAACCTCTAAACCTTGACCTGCTGAGGGGTAACAGACCCCGAAGCATAGAATTATTTGTTCCCTAATTGACAGGTTACAAAAATACCTTCTAGCGAAGGTCAGGAAACTCCACCGAACAGGAAAGTTGACAGGAGGAAATCCAAGACGGTATCATGGTATGGAGTGATAGTAACCCCACGACGAATTCCATGGATGAGAGGGAGAAATCCCTTTTAAAGGGCCAATTCATCGAACTCATAGGCGATTTAAAGGGTTACGTGGCCTACCAAGAAAGCCTGGGCGCGGAATTCCTCCCTCGATCCACCAAAAAGACCCCTCATCCCCAGTCCGCCTTAACTGAGGTGAGGAGGGAGCTGGGGGAGTGTACACGATGCAAACTCCATCTAACGCGTCGACATATCGTCTTCGGTGAGGGGAGCAAGAAAGCCCAATTAGTATTTATCGGGGAAGGTCCAGGAGAGGATGAGGACCGACAGGGAAGGCCTTTCGTCGGCAAGGCCGGTCAGCTCTTAACTCGAATCATCAATGCCATTGGCCTCAGGAGGGAAGAGGTCTATATTACCAATATTATTAAATGTCGACCTCCCCATAATCGAAATCCTCAGCAGGAAGAAATCGCTACCTGTGAACCTTTCCTCAACAAACAGCTTGAGGTTATCCAGCCCAAAATCATCTGCGCCCTGGGGACTTTCGCGACCCAAACCCTGCTCAAGACCGATGAAAAGATCTCCCAACTGAGAGGACGGTTCTTCTCGTGCCGCGGAATTAAGGTGATGCCCACCTATCATCCGGCCTTTCTCTTGAGAAATCCCCATAAGAAGAAGGAGGCGTGGGAGGACATGAAGAAGATTCAGGAGGAGTACATTAAGTAGCTCAAGCGATACTCTCTCTGCCAAACCTCATCCAGAAGGAGCTTGAGGGATTTTTTAAAGAGGAATTCGTAAAGGGATAATTTCCTCTTCGGGTAAATCACAACGGGTTTTCCCTTCATCCCGATCATCTCAGCTGCTATTTCGATCGCGTCTTGAAGGCTTCCAAGCCGGTCGACTAATCCCAATTCCTTGGCCTGTTCCCCCGAAAAAATTCGGCCATCAGCGATCTGCCTCACCTTGCTTTCCTCCATATTCCTGCCCTCCGCGACTGCCCGAACGAACTGACTGTGAACACTATCGATAACGCCTTGAAGAATTGTCTTCTCCTCGGGGGTCATCTCCCTTAAGGGGGACCCGATATCCTTATGTTTACCGCTTTTAATCACGTAGCTCCTTAACCCGATTTTTTTTAACAAATCCTCTACATTTGAGAATTCCATCACCACCCCGATGCTCCCCGTAATGGTGCCCGGATTGGCCACGATGGCGTCCGAAGCACAGGCAACATAATACCCACCCGATGCGGCCACCGACTCCATCGAGGCGATGATTTTCTTCTTCTCCTTAGCTCTCAAGACTTCCCGATAGATTTCCTGCGAGGGCCCGACGCCGCCTCCCGGGGAATTGATCCTCAAAATGATGGCCTTCACATCGTCGTCCTCCTTCAGTCTTTCGATCTCTTCAACGATGCCCCTTGAACTGGTTATCACCCCCTTGACATCAACTACGGCGATTTTATCCCCAAGGGTGAACGCCTTTTCCTCACCAAACCGGGTTAGGAAAAAGATGGAAAAGAGGAAGATACCCAAAATAACTCCGATGATAATGAGACCTAACAATACGGGATGCTTTCTCATGGGATACTCCTTTTCTCGCATTAATCTTGACGGCTTCATAAAAAGTCCATCTGCCGTTCGACATGCTCACGGCCCTGAGCAAAGCCGAAGGGCTGCGTTGTGCTTCATCCCTCGTCACTGCAGCGTACTTCTCCGTATGACTCATTCCTCGGGATTTGCGCGCCTTGCATCTGAATCTTTTTTCTCTGCCGTCTCATTTCAACTCTTTACGGGCTGTTGTCCAAATCTCCTGGAACGAACATTAAAGAATTTTTGCTAACCATTCTTAGTGAAGCGGAACGGCCGCAAACCTAATGTTTGAGCCCAAAGGGCGAGTTTTAGATTTGCAGTGAAGCGAACTTTAGAATGGTCAAAAATTATTTTAAGAGAGCGAAAGGGGATTTGGGCAACAACCCCTTTACTAATGACGTCAATCTAAATAAAGAAAGAGCAGGGTCCTTTAAGACCCTGATGTTTCCTTTGGTATAAACCAAACCGTAATCTGATCCTCCAGGGTTTGATCGATTTCCAGGAGGAATCCTGTAAACTCCTTTGCCGCCAAGGCATCGAGAAGTGACCGGATTTCACCGATCAATTCGATGTCCATGGTGAACTCCCCTGTCATCACGGACCGAAGCTGAACCCCCCTGATGAAGTCAAGGCCTTCCCTGAGGAAGTCCTCAAATTCCCTATACCATGGATACCGAGAGACCTCGGCGAGGACCATTCGGATACGAACCATCTCCTCCTGGACGACCTTCTCCCCCAATAAACCTATGGCCGATAGCGATTCCTTTAATTTTTGGAGGTCGACTTGAGCTTGTAACAACACCTCATGCCCATCAGCCCTCCCTGTCTCGGAGAGGATCTTGAAGCTTTGCACGTATTGGGTTACCTGGCTGAAGATCTCCATGTTGAGCGTGATGGTATTCTCTTCAATGGCGCTCGATGGAATGAACTCCAGGAGAGAGATCCGTACCGCTTCCTTGAGCGCATTCAGGATTGCATCCCGACGGGCTCTTCCGATATCCCCCTCAACGATTTTCCCGGACCCCACTACCATCAGTTCCTTCACCTGGGGTAATTCCGCGGCCGAAAGGGGCATTATTCCGGCCATAATGAATAGGCCTACGATAGTGACAATCCTTTTCATGGACTTCCCCTATCCTCCCGATAGGGCGAAAATCTCTATCGGTCCGAATGGAATTCTTTGATAAACCTTGATTAACCTCATTTTTATCAATTCCAAAAGCGCAAGGAAGGTGACGATAATATCCTCCTTGGACGATGCTCCGTGAAAGAGCGACGAGAAGAGAAGCCCACTCCCTTCTAACTTGACCGCCTCCAGAATTTGGGCAATCCGCTCCTCTATCGTTATCCGATCCAGAGTGATATCATAAACGGCCTCAATGGCGGCCCGATTCAAAACATCTTTGAGGGCCTCGATCAGTTCGAAAACCCCGACCTCAACAAGTCCCCTATCTTCAGATTCCTCCGCTTGATTTTCCTGCACAAAGATATCCCTGTCCAACATATCCCGTTCATGGAGCCCAGCAGCCGCTTCTTTATATTGCTGATATTCCAGTAGTCTGTTCACCAGCTCTGCCCTCGGGTCTTCCCATTCCTCTTCCTCCTCCTCGGGCGGTAACGGCAGCAAGGTCTTCGATTTTATGTGGAGCAAGGTCGCCGCCATCAAAAGGAATTCGCCGGCTACATCCAAGTTGAGGCTCCTCATCATCTTGAGATAATCCAGGTATTGGTCCGTAATCGTGGCGATGGGAATATCGTAAATGTCTACCTGATTCCGTCTGATGAGGTGCAAGAGAAGATCCAAGGGACCTTCGAAAATTTCTAACTTTACAGTGTATGGATCTGTAATACCCATTGAATATACCGTTACATTCCCCCTATATCATATAGGAACCCAACAAGAGGATCATAAAGAACCGGATTATGGGCCAGATAAAATCGATCATCCCCGTAAAAAAAAGGAACAATATAATGATAAATCCATAAGGCTCTAATTTCGAAAATACCGCCGACTGGTGCGGGGGAAGAAGATGGGCCAAAACGCGGCTTCCGTCCAGGGGGGGAATGGGAATGGCGTTAAAGACGGCTAAAACAATATTGATCATGACGCTAGCCCTTAACATCATCAATAGCGGGGTTACAATAAGAGTCCATGAACCGAGCACTGTCGAAACCATGATCCGAAATACCATGGCGGAAACGGCCGCTAAGGCCAAATTGGTCAATATGCCCGCGAGGGATATCCAAATAATATCCCTCCTCGGATTCCTCAGGTTATAGGGATTGATGGGAACGGGTTTGGCATAGCCGAATATAAACCCGCCTGAAATGAGCAGGACGAGCGGCAAAATGACCGTGCCGAATAAATCGATGTGTGCCAAGGGGTTTAGGGTCAATCGGCCCGAGTATCGCGCGGTGGAATCGCCCAGCCTATCGGCAACCCATCCATGAGAGATCTCGTGAAGGATGATGGCCAACAAAGTCGGAATGAGATAGATGGATATTTTTTGCAACACAGAGGCCATGTTGCCTCCCTCGGAGAAATGGCCTCGGATTAAGCCGTTCCCCCCTGATTTATATAGGTCCTCTTCACGTAATCGACCTCATCGTCCCTCGTTTTGATGCGCCGGTCGAGGCGGGCCCTCAAGAGATCGGCCAATATCTCCTTCATGATGGGCCCTGGACGAACACCCAATCGAATCAAATCCCTCCCCCGCAATAAGGGTTTCAGTCCTCTAAGCGCTGTAAAGAACAGGGAGATCCACTGTTTCGTCTCCTTCTTGGTGGTTTTGGCCATCATGAAGAGCTTCACCTCCGTGGAAAGGGGTACTAAAACCTCATAAATTTCGCTTCTTTGAACCCTCTTCTTGGAATCCGATCTTCTGGTAATTTCCCTTAAGGTCTCCTCGGCTTCTCCCCTTCCGCTCCTGACCTTCTCCCTGTTTTTCTCGGAGAGCGAAAGCCGTTGGCAAACATCCAAGACCTCTTCTTCCGCCAGGGAATCCATTAGCCCATAAAAGTAGACTAGCCACTTTTCGCACTCTCCCTCCAAAAAAAGCAAGTTGTACCACGATATGACATTCTTTATATTCTCCAAGAGGTTCTCGCTCTCCTTCTCCCAAGGGATGTTGATGTGGATGGACTTCAACAAGTCAAGATCCCTCATCCTTCTAAGAATGGGGATTGGGTCCTCTTCGTTGAAGATGAGTACCAGCTCGGTGAAGATCCTCCGCCCCGAAAGGCGATCTAGAAATCCCATCTTCACGGCATTCTTGATCAAATTTTGGGTTTGCTTTCCCAATTGGAAGCCAAACCGCTGCTCGAAGCGAATGGCCCGCAAAACCCTCGTTGGGTCTTCGACGAAACTCAAGTTATGGAGTACCCGGATTATCTTCTCCTTAATATCCCGTTGGGCGCCGAAGAAATCGACCAGCTCGCCAAACTGTTCCTGATTCAATTTGATCGCCAGCGTATTGATGGTAAAGTCCCTTCGATACAAATCCCTCTTGATGGAGCTCAGTTCCACCGTGGGAAGAGCAGCGGGAGAATCATAGTATTCCAACCGAGCCGTTGCTATATCAACCTTCAGGTTATCCCCAAATCGGAGAGTAGCCGTTCCAAACCGCGGGTTAACCTTGATCCTGCAGGGATGTCCCTTGGCAAAATGCTCTGCGAATCGAATGCCGTCCCCCTCTACGACGATATCCACGTCTAAGTTATGATTTCTCAGCAAAAGATCCCGAACGAATCCGCCCACCGCATACACGGGACAGTTCAACGCGTCCCCAGTTTTGCCGAACTCTCGGAGAAGGCCTTGCACCCTCGGAGGGAGCCTCTCCTCCATCAGCTTCGCGATCATCTTCTTCCTGGCGTGGAGCTTGTGAATCTCAAAGGAGAATGGAGAATCGGGTCGTGTCGCCGAATCCTCCTGAATTGCCCTCAGGATGTCCGTCCGGGTGATGGCCCCCACGAGTTCCTCTCCTTCCATGACGGGCAAAAACCGCTGGTTGTTGCCCACGATGAGGCGTTGAATGTTACTCAGAGGAGTGGTTATATCAGCTACCGAAAATTCCGTGCTCATGTATTCCCTGACCGGACGATCCCCGAGCCCGTGGAATGTAGCTTTTTCGACGACTTGCCTGGATATCAACCCCACCAATTTTCTTCCCCTCATCACTGGTAACAGGTTGATATTATACCGAGTGAGGAGCTCCCCCGCCTCCGATAACTTCCTCTCGGCTAGGATGGTCTTCACCGGGAAGGTCATAAGATCTTTGGCGAATTTCCTCGGCTTAACGGCTTCCTGAAGTACCATCACTAGTCTCTCCCCGCACTGAATTAACGTCAAATCCTTCACTGTGGCCGAGGCGGCCGTCGCATGCCCACCTCCCCCAAACTCCAGCAAGATGTCCGCCACGTTGACTTCCTCGATACGGCTCCTTCCTATTATGTGTACCCTATCCTCCATCCTCACCAAGGCGAAGAGGACATCCAAATTCTCCATATCCTTTAATTTATGGACGAGAATGGCGATGTCACCCACATACCGATCAGCCGATGCCGTCGCCACAACCACGTCGATACCGTGTATCGTATAGGTCGTAGCCGACTGGATCAGGTCGTTGAGGAGAAAAACCTGTTCCGCTGTTAGCTCCTTGGTCACCATATCCGATATCACATTGAGACTTGCCCCCTTTGAGAGCAGATATGCGGCGGCATGAAAGTCGTCCCCCGTTGTCGAGGAAAAGGTGAGGGAGCCCGTATCCTCGTAAATTCCCAACATCATTGCCGTCGCCTCATCGGAGGTTATCTCCATACCTTTTTCCCTCAGAACGCCGAGCAGCAGGGTTATAGCCGCTCCTACTTCTTTCACCACTTCTACCGAACCCTTAATATCCTCCGCAGAAGGAGGATGGTGATCGTAGATGTGGATTTCCATTCCCGGTCTGTTGAGAATTTGAGCGAACCTCCCGATTCGGCTTGTCTGTCGAGTATCGACCAAGATGAGACGGGTGATTTGATCCAAATCCACGTTCTTCATCCGTTCGGTCTCGAATACGTAAATGGCTGACCGGACAAAAAAATCCCGTAAGCTCCCCTCCTGGGAGCCTGGGAAAACTAAAATCGCCTCAGGATAGAGCTTCTTAGCCGCTAACATGCAGGCCATAGCGTCGAAATCAGCGTTAATATGGGTAGTAATAACCTCCATTTCTGTCTCGAAAACCAGGGGGGATTCTCCTCATCTCTCAGCGAACGGTGACGATCACGACCTGGGATGGTATTGAGCATGGATCTTCTTCAACCTTTCACGGGTCACATGGGTATAGATTTGGGTGGTGGAGATGTCCACGTGCCCAAGCAAGCTCTGGACTGACCGCAAATCCGCTCCACCTTCCAACAGATGACTAGCAAAGGAATGCCTGAGGGTGTGGGGAGAGATCTTCTTCCTAATCCCAGCCATGAGCGCGTATTTTTTCATGATCTTCCAAAAACTCTGCCTGGTCATTCCCCTCCCCCATTGGCTCACGAAGGTACGGGGACTCCGGTTGTTCCCGAGGAGCTTCTGGCGGGATTCCTCTAGATACCTCTTTAACCAATGGAGCGCCTCTTGGCCCATGGGAACAATCCTCTGCTTGGCCCCCTTGCCCAGAACGATTAGGTACCCTGCCTCTAAGTTGATATTCGTTAGGACTAGATTGGTTAACTCCGATACCCTCAACCCCGTTGCGTACAATAATTCCAACATGGCCTTATTCCTCATCCCGATAGGACTGGAGGGGTCGGGTTGATTTAGCAGTGAATCGACTTCATCCAGGGAAAGTACTTCAGGTAGGGAGCGGGTCGTCCTTGGGGATTCCATGTCCTCCAGTGGGTTTCCTTGCAGCACCCCTTCATCGGCCAGCCAACGATAAAATCCTCGTAAAACGGCAATGGACCGAGCCACCGTTTTATCAGAAAGGTCTCGTTTCCGTAGGGAGAGAAGGTAAGCCATCACCTCCAGTTTAGAGGTTTCTCCGATTTGGACGATTCCCAATTCCCTCAAAAAGCTCTGGTATCGAACGAGATCGGCACCATATGAATCGAGGGTGTTTTGGGACAGTCCTCTCTCGACGGTTATATAGTTCATATAGCTGTCGATCCATCTCTCCATAAGTAACCTTAAAAGGCTCTCCAACTATCGCTAAAGACCGGTGTGGCCGAAACCACCTTCTTGCCTGCTGCTTGGGGGCAGTTCATCTACCTCCTCCAAAGCCGCCCTATATACCCGGGAGACGACGAGCTGGGCAATACGCTGCCCATTTCTAATGGAGACGGGTTTGTTGCCATGGTTAATCATGAGAATTCCGATTTCTCCTCGGTAGTCTGCATCGATGGTCCCAGGGGTATTGACTAATGTCACCCCATCCCTCATCGCCAGACCGCTGCGAGGCCTCACTTGCATCTCAAACCCATCGGGAATTGCCACAGCCAACCCCGTTGGAATCAACCGCCTCTGTCCTGGAGAAATGAGCACGTCTTCATCGAGAAAGGCATGGATATCCAATCCCGCTGCGTGTTCGGTCATAAACGTGGGCAAAGGGCCATTCTCGTTGCCCCGGAGCCTTTTGATCTTAATCCTTACCTTCCGTGGACCCTCTCCCATAGCCGTCCAATCTACCGGAAACTCAACAGATCTCGAGTGAGTTCTGTTTTGTCAATAGGGCCTAAAACTGTTAGACAGAACAACTCCTCTCGAAAAAGGTCCTGGGCCAATTGATTCACTTCTTCCGAGGTGACCTTCTCGATGCCTTGGATAACCTCGGCGATGGGGATGTGTTTCCCGAAGTAGATCTCGTTTTGAGCTAAGCGGGTCATCCAGCTATCCGAACTTTCCAGGAAAAGGAGTAAATTCCCCTTGAGTTGCTCTTTTGCTCGCTTCAGTTCCTCCCCGGGAATTCTCACCTTTCGAAATCTATCGAACTGCTCTATGATCAATCGAATGACCTCCTTCAATGATCCTTTGTCGGTCCCCGCATATACCACTAGTTGGCCCGCATCGAAATAGGCCGGCCTATAGGAATAGACGGAATAGGCGAGGCCCCTCTTCTCCCGGATCTCCTGAAAGAGATAAGAACTCATGCCCCTGCCGAGAAGGGTATTGAGGATGTAACCCGCAAACCGCATGGAATGGGTCTGGGAAATGCCCTTGGTGCCCAAACAGAGGTGAACCTGCTCCAAATCCCTTGGAAATACACTGATTCGGGGATTGGGCTCCGGGGATTTCCCGTGCTCCAACTCCACCCTCTGCTGCAACCTATCGAATTTATCCTCGATCCGCGGGATCACCTCATCGTGGTCAAAACTGCCAGCCACGGATATAATGAGGTGGTTGGATCGATAGTGATCATCGAAGTAGCGGCAAATAGTCTCTCGATCGAAGGAACTGACCTGTTCCTTCTTCCCCAGGATGGGATACCCCAACGAATGTCCCTCCCAAAAAACCTGGTTAAACAGGTCATGGACATAGTCATCAGGCGTATCCTCCACCATTTTAATCTCCTGGAGGACTACATTCCTCTCCCTTTCGATCTCATTGGGGTCAAAGATAGAGTTCAGAAAGATATCTGAGAGGAGCTCGATGGCAAGGGAGCAATGTTGATCCAACACCTTTGCGTGAAAACAGGTGTACTCCTTTTCCGTAAAACCGTTGAGGATGCCCCCCACCGAGTCGATCTCTTTGGCTATATCTTGGGCGCTTCGATTCTTCGTTCCCTTGAAGACCAGGTGCTCGATAAAATGGGAAATACCCTTTTCCTCGGAAACCTCCTGGCGCGATCCTGCAGTGATCCAAATCCCGATGGAAATCGACCTGATATGGGAAATCTTTTCCGAGACGACGCGGACTCCATTTTTCAGGACGGTCTTTTGATACATCTCCTATCGTAAATTCTTATTCTTGATCAGCCCTTTATCATATCCGTGTTTCAGTGCCGCCTTGCGACTCAGCCGAATTCGGCCATTGGCTTCGACTCCAATCACCTTAACCAAAACCTCGTCGCCTTCTTTCAGGATATCCGAGACCTTCTCCACCCGTTCCTCTGCCAGTTGCGAGATGTGAATCAACCCATCGGTCCCCGGAAAGAGCTCAACAATGGCACCGAAGTCCAACACTCGCTTCACATTCCCCAAATAGAGCCCACCCACTTCTACCTCTTGGATGAGCCTTTTGATGATGGCTATAGCCTCTTCGATGGCTTCATAATTCGCCGAGGCGATTTTCACCAATCCCGGGTTCTTGATTTCGATCTTGACCCCGGTCTGCTCGACGATACTCCGGATGTTCTTACCTCCTGGCCCAATGATATCCCGAATCTTGTCCGGTTTCACCTGGAGGGTGGTGATCCTCGGGGCGTGACGTGAAAGGTCCTTCCTGGGTTCTGCGATCGTCTCCCTCATCTTCTCCAGGATATGGAGCCTTCCCTCCTTGCCCTTGTGTAAGACCTCCCTCAGTAAAGCCTTGTTCACGCCGGGCCCCTTGATGTCCATTTGCACTGCGGTGATTCCCTCCCGCGTTCCGGCCACCTTAAAATCCATATCACCGATGTAATCTTCGTCGCCTAAAATATCGGACAGGATGGCCACCTTCTCCCCCTCCTTGACCAGTCCCATGGCAATTCCAGCAACGGTATCGATGGTCGGAACCCCCGCATCCATAAGAGCGAGCATCCCACCACATACCGTTGCCATGGAAGAGGATCCATTGGATTCTAAAACCTCGGAAACAACCCGAATGGTATAGGGGAACGTGTCATTGGGAGGTAAAACGGGTAATATCGCCCTTTCGGCCAGTGCCCCATGGCCGATCTCCCTTCGGCTCGGTGACCTTAGGGGTGAAACCTCACCGACACAAAAGGGAGGAAAATTGTAATGAAGCATGAACGATTTATAGCTTTCCCCGCTCAGAGTATCGATCTTCTGTTCATCGGATGAGGTCCCAAAAGTGGTAACAGCCAATACTTGCGTTTCACCTCGAGTGAAAAGGGCCGATCCGTGCGTTCGGGGAAGAATTCCCACCTCACAAGAGATGTTTCTGATATCAGAAAGCCCCCTTCCATCGATTCTTCTTCCCTCGTTCAGGATCATTTCTCTGATTAATCGCCTTTCCGTCTCCGCAAGGATCTCCCTCGCTTCCGCCCTGGATTCTTCATCTTCCCCACCCCATTTCTCCATTACACCCTCGAGGATATCCTCCAGCCTTCGCCTCCTTTCCAATTTCCCCGAAATGGCATGGGCTTCCCTTATTTGGGGCAGGGAGGAGGATTGAATTTGTTCCCTTAGCGCCTCATTGTTCCGGGGCGTAAACTCAATCTTCCCGATATTCAGCTCGTCACTCAGCTTCTCTTGTATTTCGATCACGCCACGGAGATGATCATAACCGAAGAAGATGGCTTCCAGGATATCGTCTTCTTTGCCCATCTTCGCGCTTCCCTCAACCATGATTACGCCATCCCGATTTCCCGCCACCAGGAGGTCTATATTGCTCATCTCTAGCTCGCTATTGGTGGGATTACATTTGTATTCGCCGTTTATCCTCCCTACCCTTACACTCCCAATGGGCCCTTTGAAGGGAACATCCGAAACCGTCAGGGCCGCCGAAGCCCCGATCATTCCTAAGATGGCAGGATCGTTCTCTTGATCCGCGGAAAGCACCGTGGCGATAATCTGAGTTTCCCTCTTGAAACCTTTGGGGAAAAGGGGCCGGATGGGGCGATCGATAAGTCTCGAAATGAGGGTTTCTCGGTCGCTCGGCCTCCCCTCCCTCTTGAAAAAACCCCCGGGTATCCGACCGGCGGCGAAGGTCATCTCGAGGTAATTCACGGTGAGGGGGATAAAATCGATATTCTTTCTCTCCTCCTCACTGCATACAGCGGTTACCAGGACTATCGTCTCTCCGTACTGGACGGCTACAGCACCATTAGCCTGCTTTGCTATTTTCCCCGTCTCAATGGAAAGATTCCTGCCAGCCAATTCAATAGACATTCTCCGTTCCATCATCTCTTCTTATCTCCCTATCTTACGTTTTATGCCCCACTGCCTCTATCCCCGAATACCCAATCTTTCTATAACAGATCGGTATCTCTCAATCCTCTTCTTCTTCAGGTAGTTGAGCAAACTTCTCCTCTGCCCAACCAATTTCAAGAGCCCGCGTCTCGAATGGTGGTCCTTTTTATGTACCTTAAAGTGTTCTGTCAAGTACCTGATGCGTTCCGTAAGAAGGGCGATCTGAACTTCAGGTGAGCCCGTATCCTTATCATGGATACGATACTCCTCGATAAGTTCCCTTTTTTTTTCTTCTTCAAATCTCATCTTATCCCTCCCACGTTTTCATGAAAAACCCTGAGCAATCTAAATGCCACCGCATCATTATCCACAGATTCCCCATATCCCATCTCCGCTCGGGCGATGGCGATCAAATCTCCCCCGGATGAGATAACCCGGACCGGCACCCCTCGGTCAATTCGAGGAAATGGAGATTCCCTGATATCCCTTACCAGAATCTGCCCTCCCCGTTGGATCTTCCGCTGCAATTCCCTCTCAACACAAAGCTTCGGCAATCCCCCCAGTACTTGGTTTAACGAAATAATTCTCTCTTCGATCTTTCCCCCTTCCGCCAGGTACTTCACTTCCCGAAAGGGGACGGCATCTCCCAGGGTAAATGGACCGCTTCTGGTCCGGTGCAACTGGGAGAGGTGTGCCCCGCATTTCAATTCCCTACCGACGTCATGCGCAAGGGTTCGAATGTAGGTTCCCTTGGAGCAGGCGACGTTAAAGGAAACAAAGGGAAAACCAATGCGGGTAACCCCGATGTCCATTATCTCCACCACACGGGGTTTCCTTTTCACGACAATTCCCCGCCTCGCCAATTTATAGAGGGGTCTCCCCCGGTGTTTTACAGCGGAGAACATGGGCGGGACCTGTTCTATTCGGCCGACAAATCCCCTCATAACGCCCTTAATGGTCTCCTCATCCACATGGAACCCATCCAAATCCGTGGCCGCGGTAATCTTTCCCGTGCTGTCATACGTATCCGTCTCTACTCCCAGCTTCAGTACGGCTTCGTATTCTTTTTGATCCTCAGCCAGAAAGGGAACTGTCTTTGTCCCCTCATTTATGACCAAAGGAAGAACGCCACTGGCAAAGGGATCCAAGGTGCCCGTATGTCCCACCTTCTTGATCCTCAGCCATCCCTTTACCTGCCGAACGACACCGAAAGAGGAGATTCCGGAGGGCTTATCGATCACGAGAATCCCGTCCATTATCCACCCTCTTCGTCCTCTGATTTCTCGTCAGCCTGGATTTGATGAATCAGTTCTGCCAATCGGCTCATATGCTCCAAGGAAGGATCAAAGCTGAAGACGATATCGGGGACATACCGAAGCTTGAGCCTTCGCCCCAGTTCTCTCCGCATAAAACCCTTGGCACTATTCAGCCCCATCAGCGAATCCGCTCTGACCGATTGATCGCCCAATACACTGAAATAGACCTTTACAAAGCGAAGATCCTTTGAAACCTTAGCTCTGGTAATGGTCACAAACCCGATCCTGGGGTCCTTGACTTCTTTTAAGAGCAACCGGGAAATTTCTTCCTTAATGGCCCCCCCTACCCTGTTTGACCGCCTGTTGTCCATTCCTCATTTTCCAAAATTCATCTCAAAAATTGAGTATTTCCAATTCGCTATGAGCGATATTAACGATATTCATCGCCTCGATGAAATTGACAACTCTATCCAAATACGAATTGACAAATTGCCGATCGTTCCCTACCAAGCTCATTCCCAGTTGGGATCTCTGCCATAATTCGTTATCGCCCACCTCTGCGATGGAGATGTTGAAGCGATTCTTCACCCTGTCAATGATCCTCTTAATCACTTTACGCTTTCCCTTAAGGGAATGGTTCTCCGGGATAATCACATCCAGATGACAAATGCCCACAATCATACTGCTCTCCCAATGGGGAAGAACTGAATCTTAGAGGGTGGGAGAAACCTCTTCGTACTCATAGGATTCGATGACATCTTCCTCCTTCACATCGTTGAAATTCTCGATGCCAATCCCGCACTCATATCCCTGTTGAACGTCCTTGACGTCTTCCTTGAAACGCTTCAGGGATGAAATCCTCCCCTCGTGAATGACTACGTCATCCCTTATCAACCTAATCCTACCCCCTCTAGCAATCTTTCCATCGATTACATAGCTTCCCGCAACAGTTCCCACCTTGGGTATGTTAAAAGTGGCGCGAACCTCTGCCCGTCCCAAAATCTTCTCCCTAAGGGTGGGTTTCAGAAGGCCCTCCAGCGCTTTCTGGATATCGGATACTGCGTCATAGATCACGCTATAGGACCGTATATCGACCCGTTCCTTCTCGGCCAGCTGCATGGCCTTCAATCCAGGCCGAACGTTAAACCCGATAATAATAGCATGGGAGGCCATCGCCAGATTCACGTCCGTTTCGCTAATTCCCCCAACCCCTCCGTGAACGATATTTACCTTCACCGAATCGGTCGAAAGCTTTTCCAGGGAGTTGCTAACGGCCTCCATGGAACCCTGGGCATCGGCCTTAACGATTAGATTCAATTCCTTTACTTCACCTTCCTGAATTCTCGCGTAGAGCTCCTCCAATGATACCTTGCTCAAACTGCCGAGCTCCTTTTCCCTCTTTTTCTGCTGCCGGTACTCCCCTATCTGCTTGGTAATCCGCTCATCATCCAATACGATAAAGGCCTCCCCTGCCTCGGGAAGCCCCGTGAACCCCACTACTTCCACTGGGGTCGAAGGGCCAGCCTCTTCGATTCTCTGGCCTCGATCATCCATTAAAGCCCTGAGGCGACCATAATTCATCCCGGTAATAAAGGAATCCCCCACCTTCAATGTCCCCTCTTGGACCAAAACCGTGGCCACAACCCCACGACCTCGATCCAACCTCGATTCAATGATGGTTCCCCTGGCCAATTTGTCGGGGTTGGCCTTCAGCTCCAATACCTCCGCTTGAATCAAGATCAGTTCTAAAAGTTCGGTAATTCCGATTTTTTCCTTCGCCGATACTTCGGCAAATATGGTTTTCCCACCCCATTTCTCCGGAATTAATTGATATTCCGCCAGATCTTTTTTGACCTTGTCCAGGTTGGCATTGGATTTATCGATCTTATTGATAGCCACGATGATTGGAACGTTAGCGGCCCTTGCATGATTGATGGCTTCAATTGTTTGGGGCATAACCCCATCGTCCGCCGCAACCACTAATACCACAATATCCGTTACCTGAGCACCCCTGGCTCGCATCGCCGTGAAGGCCTCATGGCCGGGAGTGTCGACAAACACAATACGGCCGGAATCCAATTGTACGTTATACGCGCCGATACGTTGCGTAATCCCTCCCGCTTCATCGTCAACCACATTGGTTTTCCTAATGGCATCTAATAGTAAGGTCTTTCCGTGATCAACATGTCCCATGATGGTCACCACGGGGGGCCTCAACTTCAACTGCTCGGGAGCATCCTCCGTTTTCTCCAAGAGATCTTCCCTTTCCAGCGAGACCTTTTCCACTTCGTAGTTAAATTCGCTCGCGACAAGAGAAGCTACGTCGGCATCAATGGTCTGATTGATGTTCACGATGGTACCCAGTTCCATCAATTTCTTGATCACTTCGTTGGCCTTTACCCCCATCCTTTTTGCCAGTTCCGAAACCATGATGACCTCGGCAACTCGGATGATCCTTTTGATTGGTTTGGGGGTGGTAATCACTGTCTTCTTCGGGAGTGCGAACTCGACCTTCTTCTTCGCCACCTTGACGGGTTTAATTACTTGCTCCCGGTGTCTCCGAGGATATCTCTTCTCTACTTCCAGTTCTGCTTCCTCGACAACCCTCCTCTTCAATAATTTCTTCTTCGGGAGACCCGCTTCCTCTATTTTTCTGGCCATTTTGGCCTTCTTCTTAACCCTTTCCCCTTCCTCCTCCTCGACTTCGGCCGGTTTCACCTCCTCTTGGACGGGTGGCATGACTTCCCCGGGCGGCACCTCCGTAACCTCCTCACGGAGCTCTTCGGCTACCTCAACGGGGAGTTCCCCCTCCATCTCTTCCGTGGGAGGAGGCATAACTGGTTTCTCCTCTTCCAAAACCTCCGCAACCTCTCCCTGCACGACCTCTTGGGCCTCCAGGCGAACCTCTTCAGGGATTTTCTCGGGCTCCTCTGGGGCCCTTGCCCTTCTCCGAATAACTGTCGGCTTAATCCGTTTCTCGATGATCTCGGCCCCCTCTTCATCCCTGATGACTCGCTCCGTTGCCCCCCAAGGGGTCCCCTGCTCCGCCATCTCCTCATCCTTTACCTTCACTCCCATTTTCTTGAGTTTGGCGAGGAGTTTTTCCTTCTCCAACTCTCCTTGGGCCACATCGAGAACCCTAATTTTGGCCATTACGTTCCTCCTCCAATCTAAGCCAAAAATGACCTTATCTGTCCGCTTTTATCCCAACCTTCCTAGGAAATGGTTTCAATGGATTTTCGTAAGTTCCCATCAATGACTACCCTTTTCCTAAAAGTATTGGACACGGCCTTCGCATTAAGGCCTATTCGAAGACAACGATCGTCCTTACAGAGATAAGCTCCCCTACCGGACATCCTTTGCACCACATCTACCACCACATTTCCTCCCTTCACAGAGACCAGCCGGATGAGTTCATCCTTTTTCCGTCTCTTACGACAAGCCAAACATCGCCTCAGAGGAGTGTGACCGACTTTAGTCATGAGCCCCCTTTCCACCAAAGGCCAAGGCCTCCCTCACCAACATTTCCGCTTTCTTCATCCCAATTCCAGGAATTGAGGAGAGGAACCCTAAATCGGCCTCCGCCAAATCCCAAATGGTCTTGATCCCTTTGGACATGAGCAGTGCCGTCGTCTTGTCGCCTACACCCTTCAAATCGCTGATGGGTGCGGATCCTCTCTGCTGATCTTCCTCGGCATCCACTTCTGTCACTTCCGCCTCGACCTCCGTCATTTCCCTGGCAGCCATTACGATCTTCTGGGCCTTTTTTATCCCGATACCCGACAATCTCGCAAGTTCCTCCACTCCAGATTCGGCAATTTCCTTTACCGCAACAAACCCCTCGTTGTAAAGGATCCGAGCGATCACTTCTCCCACATGGGGAATTCCTCTCAACTGCCCGATGATTTCCTCCGTAATTTGCTCCATTCTGGATTCGCTCTTGATGTCGATCCTGAAACCCGTGAGCTTAGACGCCAATCTCACGTTTTGACCCCTTTTCCCAATGGCCAAGGAGAGTTGATCATCCTCGACCACGATCTCCATGCTCCTGTTATCCTCATCGATGTAAGCCCGTGATATTTTGGCAGGAGCTAAAGCATTACTCACATACTTGGCAATATCTTCGGAGTAAGGGATAATGTCAATTTTTTCACCTCGGAGTTCCTGGACCACGCTCTGAACCCTGGAGCCCCTCATTCCCACACAGGCCCCCACGGGGTCAACATCCTTATTGGTGCTGTAAACGGATATCTTTGCCCTCTCTCCTGGCTCCCTCGCTGCGTCGACCACCTTGATAATTCCTTCTGAAATCTCCGGAACCTCCATCTCAAAAAGCTTAACCAACAGTCCCGGATGCGTCCGAGAAAGGAAAATTTGGGGCCCTTTTGACGATTTTTGAACGTCCAAAATATAAGCGCGGATGCGATCTCCCTGTCGATATACCTCACCACGTGCTTGCTCTCGAGCCTGTAAAATCGCCTCAGCCCTTCCCAAGTTTATATAGAGGTTTCCCCTTTCAACCCTTTGAACATTCCCCGTCACGATCTCCCCTCTTCTATCCTTATATTCATTATAGATGTTATCCCTCTCAGCGTCACGGACCCTTTGGATGATAACCTGCTTGGCGGTCTGAGCGGCTATCCTTCCAAAGTCACTCGTATCCAATTTAACTCCCAAACTGTCCCCGATCTCCGATTCCGGATCCAGTTCCCTCGCCTCATCCAGGGATATTTGCGTGAGGGGGTCCTCCACCTTTTCCACCACCTCGACGAATTGGAAGAGTTCAACTTCTCCAACCTCCTCATTATAGTGGGCCTCCATCAACCTCTGGGACCCAAATCTTTTCCGAGAGGCCATCAAAACCGCATTCTCCAATGCGTCGATAATAACCTTCCGCTCGATTCCCTTGTCCTTTCCCACCTGTTCGATGATATAGTTTAAATTCTGCGACATTGAATCTCCTCCCCCTTCCCCCCTTTCTTGCCAATTAGAATTCAAGTTCCAAGTTGGCCTTAGCCACATTGGATAGGGGTATGTGAAGGACTTGCCCTTCCACCTCGATTTGAATCAGCTCCTTCGTGCAGCCTAACAGTCTTCCCTTGAAGTTCCTCCTCTTCCCTATGGCATTGTGGGTACGTATTCTCACCGACCTTTCCTTGAATCTCTTGAAATCTCTCTCCTTCTTCAAGATTCTGTTGAGGCCTGGGGAAGAAACCTCCAGGGTATAGGGCGACTCAAAAAGGTCCTCGACATCCAATACCGTTCCGACTTCATTGCTAACCAGAACACAATCATCCAGGCTCACTCCGCCTTTCTTGTCGAGGTAAATCCTGAGCACCCATCCCCTGGCCTCCCTCTTGTACTCCACAGCAACCAATTCCATCCCCTGGGAAGCCACGATAGGCTCGACGATTTTGCTAACCGCGCGTTCCGTCTCCGTTTCCATCTCATATCAACTTGATGAAATCAATCCTTTGCTCAAAAACAAGAATCCTAATAAAAAAGTGGGCCGGAAGCCCACTTTTCCAGTAGACCTAAATGACTACAAATTAACATAAATCAATGGATATTGCAAGGAAAAAAGTTACTGGAGTTCCTGAGCTCTTCGACTTGTTTCACGATTGTTTTACAAACCAATCGCATCATCTCCCACCTTCTCATTTGAAAAACCGCCTTCCCAATCTGAAAGGGAGGCTCTCACTGCCTCTCGGGGTGTAATAATTGACTCATTCTCAAGGCTGAGAAAATCCATTTTTCCCTCGAAACCCCTCAGAATGATTAGAGGGCCACTGAGGGGTAAATTCAGGAATTTACCCTTCTCTTCAGTTCCTTTCCCACTTTAAAAAAGGGTAATATCTTGGCCGGGACCTTAATGGCCTTCCCTGTTTTGGGGTTTCTCCCGGTATATGCCTTATATCGTCGGTTCATAAAACTGCCAAACCCCCTGATCTCGATTCGCTCATCCTTCAATAAGGCCTCTCTCAGGCTCTCAATCACTGTTTCCACGATCATCTTCGCCTTTTTATTGGTGAGATCGAATCGCTGCGCCAATATCTCGCTCAACTCAGATTTTGTCATAAATTGCCTCCTCACTAGATTTGACCACGTATGATATGAATCTGATCCTTAGGGTCTTTCGACAAAAGAAAGTAACTTTTCATACGTCTTCTCAAGATATTCCGGCATCACCTTTGTCTCAAAGAAAATGGGCATGAAATTTGTGTCCCCATTCCATCGTGGAACGATGTGGAAATGGATATGATCCATGATTCCGGCTCCTGCTACCCTTCCGAGATTCATCCCCACGTTAAATCCATCCGGTTTTAGTGCCCTCTTCAGAATGAGCACGGATTGTTTCAACAATGCCATCAATTCAAGCATTTCCCCTTCATTGAGCTCATCGAGGGAGGCAACATGTCTATTGGGTACGACCATAAGGTGTCCGCTCGTGTACGGAAACTGGTTCAGGATAATAAAGGACTGGCTACTTCGACATAGTATGAGATTCCCCCTATCATTCCTTCCCTTTAATTTGGAACATAATAGGCACCCCTGCTCCCGGTCTCCCGCGATATAGGTCATACGCCATGGAGCCCAAAGGACTTTCATTCTTTTCTCCTTTTTCCGGGTACTTACTGCCTCCCTTCCTACCATCCACCCCCAGGATTGTCAAGGGGTTCGAATCCGTTCTCGTTAAAAATTTTTCCCGCACATTTTTCATCTCTCCCCAAATACGAGGCCTTCATAGTTTCTACCTCATAACCTAAAGCAATACCACGCATCCCCAATCCGCAAAAACGTGAATGGGTCCCCTATCAGCGGGGACCCATTCACTCTTGAACCAAAAAAGAAGGTCAAGTCTTCATATGAACGCTCCAATAGAGATATGGACGCCATGATGCCGGGGTCTCTTGAATCCCTATTACAACGGTTAAAATCGGAGGCCAAGGTGGTTTTTGGGGTGGCCTGATTAACCTCATCCCGGCCTCTTTTGGGGTGCTTCCCCCTTTCTTGCGATTACACGATCTACAGCAGGTCACGATATTCGTCCAATCCGTCAATCCCCCCTTCGATCGTGGGACCACGTGATCATAGGTAACCTGGTCCCGATGATAATACTTCCCGCAATACTGACACATCCCCTTATCCCTGAGGTATATGTTCTGTCTCGAGAATTTGATGGGCGAAGGCCTCCTTTTGATAAATTTGAAAAGACGAATTACCGATGGAAGTTTAATGGAGAATGAGACCCCATGGATTACGTGGTCGTATGTCTCAACAACTTCCACCTTGCCCAGGGTGAGCATAACGATAGCCTTCTTCCACGATACCACGTTGAGAGGTTCATACGTGGCATTGAGAAGCAACGCCCTTTCCATCAGTTCAATTCCTCGGAGCCCCACCCATTGGGATGAAAAACTCAAATCTCATGGAATTTTCAAGACTTATACCGATTTTTGGGTTCCGTGTCAAGGCTCTTTGATCCTGGGTTCATTCCAGCTTTCTGCGGGCAGAGTTTAAACGCAATTATTCGCCGTAGTGGAGGGGCGCATCCATGACCAAGGGGTTGTTCAATGACTCCCATGATCGACCTATTCACCTCTCAGAAGCCTTTTCTCACCTACCCTGATAGTTACCTTACTATTATCGAAATATTCGATGAGGGGGATAGCATATTTCCGTGAAACCTTGGTCATCTCTTTGAATTGGGCGGTTGTAATCTCATGATGGGTGCGGAGAAAATGGATCAACTCTCCTCTCAGCTTTTCCACGGCATCCCTGTGGAAGTAGATATCCTCTTTCGCCCTGATGATCGCACCTTCCTCAATCAAGAGATGGATTACGTTTCGTACCTCAGATTCATCTGAGGAGAGTGTCGAGGCGAGTTCCTTAAGGGATGGAGACTGAAGCCCCCCCCTTGCGAAGAGTCCTTCCACCCTATCTTTCAGCCTCTTTTGATCTTCCCGTAAGGACAACCTGTGGGTGAATAGTCTCAGCTTATCCTTTTCTACCAATACCTCTTTTGAATCCACCAGGTCACTCAGCATGCGATGGAATAGTTTCGTCTCAACAGTTTTTGGCAATTTTGATTTCACCTCTTCCTTCGACGGACCGAGCTTAAGGGGGTATTTCCTGTGAAATTCGAGGAGGTAGGATAAGGTCTCCTTCCTCAGTTGTTCATATCCCAAGTGGTGAACAAATCTCCCCTCGTCTCCATCGATCGCCACGATCTCTTGTCTGGCCACCAATTCCCCGAGGAGCTTCGATAATCGGCCCGGAGGAATATTCACCCTCTCCCTCAGTTCTCGAAACGGCATCCCCCTTACACCTGAATTCGCTAGATGGTGACCAACAACCTCCTCTTCACCGCTGTCCTTCAAGATCATGAGCCCGACCAAGACATCCCTTGAACGCCTTCTGTGTTTGACTGGATGGGAATCGATGACTACTCCTCCCCCAAGGGTTTGAATGGCGGAAGAACCCCTGATGACGAATCGATCTTGAGGAAAGGCCACTACCGGTTTCTCGAACCTCAATTGCACGAACCCTGTCTCCCCCGGGGCTAATTCCTCCCTGTCCAGGAGTACGATGGTGGCCAACGCTGAGCTCGTACCAATGTGAAATCGTTGCCTTATCCTGTTACGCAAAGGGCGTGGCGAACTGGGAAGATGCTCGAGGTATGCGTCAACCATATAGGTGGGTGTTATGGTCTGGGGATGGACTAAGACATCACCCCTATTGATAAGGGATTTCTCTATGCCCTGGAGATTAACCGCCGTCCGTTGTCCCGCCCCTGTCATCTCCACGACTTCATTATGGACCTGGATACCACGAACCTTCCCCTCTCTCAATGAAGGCAGTAATTGAACCGTATCGCCCACCGAGAGGCTCCCGGAAACGAGGGTGCCCGTCGCCACCGTCCCGAACCCCTTCATGACGAAGACTCGGTCGATAGGTAACCGTAAGAGCCCATCGGGTGTCCTCCCTTGAACCTCGTTAGCCAATCTATCCAAGGTGGTAATCAATTGGGGAATCCCCTCCTCCGTGAGGGAGGAAACGGGTACAATGGGAGCGCCTTGCAAAAACGTCTCCTTCACCAATTCCCTCGCCTCTTCCATAACCAACTGGACCAACTCGTTGTCGGCCAAATCGATTTTACTCACCACCACTAAACCCTTTTTAACTCCCAATAACTTGCAGATATCTAAGTGCTCCCTCGTTTGAGGCATGACCCCCTCATCGGCTGCTACAATGAGGGCAACGATATCAATCCCCCACACTCCGGCGACCATGTGTTTAACGAATTTCTCATGTCCTGGAACATCCACAATCCCCATTCTCAAACCGCTGGGAAGCACGAGGGAGGCAAATCCCAATTCAATGGTAATTCCCCTCTCTTTCTCTTCTTTCAACCGATCCGTATCGATACCCGTTAGTGTTTTAATCAGGGCAGTCTTACCATGATCGATATGTCCGGCCGTTCCCAAAACGATCTCTTTCATTCCCTTGTCCCCAACCCTGGCATTACAGGGCCAAAAAAGTTTGGCCCTTTATCCTTTTAGCAAATCTCCACAACCAGTGCAAGAACTATCTCCCTGCTCCGTTCGTTGGAGACTCCCCTTGTGTCCATCTCCTTTCTTCAAAAAAAAGGGGAGAACCAAAGTTCTCCCCTTCCCAGGAAAGAGCCGTTATTTGACGGTATTCCTCAGTTTATTTCCCGGCTTAAACTTGGCGACCTTGGTAGCGGGTATCTTGATCTCTTTACCCGTTCTGGGATTACGCCCCGACCTCGCCTTCCTCTTTGCAACCATAAAGGTGCCAAAACCGGTCAGGGTCAATTTATCTCCCTTTTTTAAGGCCTTTGTTACGGTGCTTGTAAAGGAATTTAATGCCTTTTCAGCCGCCGCCTTCGTAATCTTGGCATCCTTTGCAATACCTACAATGAGTTCAGCCTTCGTCATTCTTGTTCACCTCCTTTTCCCTTTAAATGGCGTATAAGAAGCACCCGTCAGGGGCTTCAGAGATACGCAGTTTTCACATACTAAGGGTTTCAACGAGAAATGTCAACAAAAAAACTCATTTTTTTCTCCTTTTTCTCCTTCGGGGTCGCACATATGAACACATTCCCGACCTCGTCGGATATCTTTGATCATCGGATTTCACCTTAAGAATTGTGCTTGCTTGGACAAATTAGGTAAAGATTTCAACGCATTATATATGCCTTCCCATGAGCTCGGAGATGGCTTCTTCGACCTCTTGTGGTGATGAGGCTTGCATCCTCTCGAGGTAATCCTGCACCCGCTGAAAGAGTACGGGATTGCTGAGGTCGTCCAATTTTCGATAGAGCCCTGCACGTCTGCCGAGCCGATAATTGAGTTTCTCCCCCTCTGGAAGGGTTAGATATCGATCGATGACCCCTTTCATCTTCGGTTTATCGCCCGGCAACTGACCCTCCACCTCCTCTAAGAGGTTTAGGATATGATCACTGGCGAAGTAGCTCCTAATGCCCTGGAGTTCATCGATAAGCAACTCCTCCTCCCTTACTATTTCGTCATCCGAAGACAAGACGAATTCACCTGCTTTGATCTTGCCGCACAACGGCATATCCCTGAGAACCTTTAAAGTTCTGACTCGAATGAAATGTGGGTCGATCTGGTTCAGAACCTTGGCCGTCTCAATAGCATGGGGTTTCCACATCTCTTTTCCACCTAATCCTAAGATTACATATTCGGAAAGCTCCAAACCAGATGCCTTCACTTGCTTTCCCGCCTCGATATGCTCCCTCCCCTTCACTCCCTTCTTCATGAAGGCAAGAAGGCGATCATAGCCCGACTCCAAGCCGATATGAACCCTTGACAGCCCCGCCTCCCGAAGAGCCGCGAGCTTCTCAAGTCCTATTGTATAAATGGTCTTCGACCTGGCATAGGAGGTAATTCTCTGGACATCCGGGAACGTCTCCTTAAGAAAGGCAATTATTTCCGTCAGCTCATCAATCTCCATTCTCAGGTTGTCGGCGTCTTGAAGAAAGACGTTATTTCCCCCTCCATAAAGCCAAAGGGCAACCCTCCGAAATGCCTCAGTGTAAAGATCAGGCCTGTCAAAGATGGCCTGAACCACTGAGGCATCGACCTCCCCCGCAAGACCCACGTTCCATGAGATCGCCTTTATCTGCTGGCTGATCTCTCTGACCTTCCTAATATCATCCTTAACCTCATCCACCGATCTCAGGCTATACCGTTCCCCCTTATAGGTTCGGCAAAAGGCACACCGATTCCATGGACAATTGCGGGTAACCCGGATAAGGAGACTATAAGCCTCGTTGGGGGGCCTAATGGGACCCTGTTCAAAGGTGTATTGCATCTTCCGTAAACTCCCGTTCAGCCCTGCTTCATAGCCAACTCCTCGGGTTCAATACCCAATTTCGAACAGATTTTATTCTCGATGCGGTAGCAGAGCGCTTCCAATCGATCCATCCACTTCTTTTGGCCTCCGTCTTTGCAATATCTTACCCTGAGATCATCAAATCTCTCCCTCAAGGTAACGATCTGCTCGTGGCGGACCCTCTTATCCGAATAATTGACAACCTCCTCCTCCGAAACCCTCGCTGAATCCGGATCCTTCAGGAGGAAAACATGTTCACGGACTATTTCCGCAATGCGCTTATAGCCCAACTTCCTCAACAATCGATAACCCGTAAAGCTATGATCCTGACCGGAATCAAGGCTTTCAGCCTTAGTGATATCGTGAAGCAAGGCCGCGGCCTCCACCACATTCAGGTTCAAATTCTCACCCCTTCGGTTCAGCTCCATTGAAATAAAAAGGGCAATCTCGGCTACCTTGATACAATGTCGGATAATATTTTCCATCCCATTATACCGTTTCATTAAATCCAAACATTCACCCTTCGATGGAATCCCCATTCCCCGATTCTGCCGATTTCCCAAAGCGTCCTCTCTCATCCTCTGGATTGTCGCTTCCCTTCTAATAAAACATATAACCCCATACTATCCCTGTCAAGCAAACCACTTGAGGTCCCGCGTTTCACGGCCAATTTGCTCAAGAAGAACGAGGCTCTCCGAAAATCCAGAACATCAGGAAACATGCTCGTGGAACCATCTGGTTTTAGTAAATACGACTCTACTATCCCCTTGAATCGTGCTGGGTACCGGTGTATATTGGCTCCGATAGAGAACCAAAAATTCTTTTGCATGGAAGGTCCTTATGGAAAAGATCATCGATCTACGAAGTGATACAGTGACTCGACCAACACCCGGCATGAGGAGGGCCATGATGGATGCAGAGGTAGGAGATGATGTCTTTGGTGAGGATCCTACCGTCAACGCCCTCCAGGAAAAAGTGGCCAAGCTTCTGAATAAGGAGGCTGCGCTTTTCGTCTGTTCGGGCACCATGGCCAATCAGCTCGCTATCCGAGCCCATACTCATCATGGAGATGAGGTGATCGTCGAATCCGATGCCCACACCTTCAACGCCGAGGGAGGAGGAGGAGCTGCCCTTTCCGGTATCCAATTTCACCCGTTGAGAGGGGATAGGGGGGTACTAGATCCTTCTCAGATCGAAGATGCAATCAGGCCCAATGACCATCACTACGCGCCCACACGTTTAGTCTGCTTGGAAAACACCCATAATCGGGCGGGAGGAAGGGTATATCCTATTGGGATAATACGGGAAACCCATAACCTGGCGAAGCGATACGGTCTGGCAACGCACCTAGATGGGGCGAGGCTAATAAATGCCAGTGTGGCATTGGGGATTCCTCCGGATAGTTGTGCTCGATATTTCGACTCCGTGAGTATTTGCCTCTCAAAGGGACTGGGAGCCCCCATAGGATCGGTAGTCGCAGGAACCCGTGAGTTCATCCACCGGGTCCATCGCTTTAGGAAGATGTTTGGTGGCGGGATGCGCCAGGTAGGCATTATCGCTGCCGCAGGAATCTATGCCCTCGATCACCATGTCGATCGAATAGCGCGGGACCATGCCAACGCCAAGAACTTGGCCCAAGGACTTTCCCAGATCGATGGGGTTAAGATCGACCCTCATTCCGTGGAAACCAATATCGTCGTCTTCGACGTATCCGAAACGGAGGCCGATCCTCACCGCATTGTAGAGTCCCTTCGAGAGCGAAAAATCTTGATGTACCCCTTCGGGAAGACACTCATCCGAGCGGTGACCCATCTCGACGTGACTTCCGAGGATATTGAAAGGGCCATTGAGATCTGTACCGACGTCTTCTCAGGTATCACATGAAGACCGGGCGAGAATTCCCCGTTGCGAAAAATGAGCTAAGTCCTTCGATTCATAAGTTCGATGACGAACTTATTCAGACTTCGGCTGAGCGACTCGACATGAGCCTTCGACCCGAGCTCAGGCCGAGGGGCTCGTCGACATGTATCAGTCGTTGCCTCACCTCCCATTTCAGCTGGTTTTCGGCGATACATTCAGGATGTCCCCTTAATCTCAAATTTTATACCTCTATCGGGTTGACATTTACTCTATTTCATATATACATTTAGTTTTTTAATCAGCTTTTTAGACCGCGGACCTTACGCCTTCAGTCTTATTCATGATATAGGAGAATT
>JBGVTJ010000215.1:0-15629 GCA_041862515.1 Thermodesulfobacteriota bacterium
GTAGCGGAAACGCCATCTTCTCCACAGAGGCAACCTCCGCCGGGGGCGTGCCTTTACGTTGATAGAAATCCCAGATCATTACGGCCCCAGCTCCAACAAGGGCCGCCACAACTATGGCCACCCACTGCCACTGTATGAGGCCAACCCTCTTCTGTCCCTTTACCCTGAGGGCTACGGCCCCGGGCTCCATCCGTGCTCGGTAGACCCGCACCGGCTTGGCAATATTCTTAACCTCTTGCTCCCCCAGATACTCGTATTCTAACCCAAGCTTATTCGCAACGGCGTCATAGACGGTCCCAGATATGCAGATTCTTCCCCCTTCGGCCAAACCCTCTATGCGAGCCGCCACATTTACCCCATCCCCGTAGATCCGTTCCCCCTCCACAATCACATCCCCGAGGTTGATGCCGATCCGAAACTCCATCCTGCGGTTCTCAATCAACTCGGCGTTCCGAGCTTTGAGTTCTCTCTGAATGTCCACCGCACACTGGACCGCATCCACAACACTCGAAAACTCAGCCAGCAGATTGTCTCCCGGAGAGTCCACTACCCGACCCCGGTGCCGCTGGATCAGGTTTGCTATCGCTTCTCGATATGAGGTCAATCTACGGACCGTAGATTCCTCATCCTCGCTCATGAGACGACTGTAACCTTCGACATCGGCACTTAGGATCGCGGCTAGCTTACGTTTAAAGCTTTCCGTGGTCATCAGATCACCGTTCAGATACAAAAGCCCCCAAGGAGGCAAGAAAATCCCTCGGAGGCCTTATTTCCAATACCTTCTGGAAATCTCGTCTCATAACTTACTCCAGAAGGCTGAGTTTATAGACCGCTTCAAATCGTTGTGATAGGCATGATCGAAATTTTTCCTACCTTATAGCACAACGGTAGCGAAAGTCAAATTCTATTTAAGAGTCGGAAATATCCCTCTGGGTGGTCTGATGGTGGTCTGCCTTTTTTGTCTAACGAAGGTGAAGAATACAAGATGGATTCGATCATCCAGGCCCGATCCCGATTATGCAATACTTCTTCCGCAAATCGTTAGTCCGCCCACTCTCCCGCAAATCTGCACAAAATCCGCAATCAGACAGTGGATACCCAATTTAGTGTCACCCTACTGACACCAGGCCCTTATTTGCGGTTGTCTACGGTTGCTATGAAACAGCTAAACCCCCGAAATCATTGATCTCAGGGGCTTAGCGGTCCGCAAGGAAATTGATAAGGGTAAATTCGCCATGAAAGTGAGGGGGAAGGTGTCATCGTTTTTCCACGATTAATACCACTTGATTTTTGTTGATGGCCACGAATTCCGCCTCATCGACCAGGCCTCCGGACTTGAGGGAATAGATCTTGGCATCCGTAACGGGGATGAAATGGTAACCCTCCTGATTGAGTGTATCGGTGATGCGCGTATTCGGCAGGAGATAGACGTTTCCCTCAACCCTGTTTTGAAGGGTCTGAATCTTAACGGAGATTTTTTCTTTCTTGACCCTGGCTTTGTACATCTGCACCTCCCAATCAATGCATTCCCTGGATCAGATATCTCATGTGATATCGCTTTTGGTAAAGATTGACTCGAGGACGTAACCCTCTTTAGCCAGATTTTCCCTTCCCCCCTCCTCCCGATCGACAAGGGCCAGCACCTGGACCACCTGCAATCCTTGGGCCTTCGCGATCTCAATGGCCCTCAAGATGGATCCCCCCGTGGTCACCACATCTTCAACGACGGCGACAGTGGTTCCCGGTTTCAGGTTTTTGTCGCCCTCTATCCACGAGGCCTTTCCGTGCTTTTTGGGCTCTTTTCGGATGATGAAGGCCGGGATTGGGATGCCTTCCAAGTAGCTGACAATGGATATGGCGGTTACAATCGGATCTGCGCCCAATGTGGGTCCTCCTACGGCTTCAACGGGGATTTTTGATCCCTTAATCATCTCATGGAAGAGCTTTCCCGCCAAATATCCCCCTTCCGGATCCAAGGTAGTCTGTTTTCCATCAACATAGAAGAGGCTCTTTCTCCCCGAGGTCAGTGTAACCTCCCCCTTTTCATAGGATTTCTCCCGAATGATTTGCAAAAGGCGTATCCTCAAGTCCACGCTCCCACCCCCTTCTCCAATGAACTGGATCTGAATCCATGCGGATGAGTTCGATGCCAACGCCATGCGGTCTCGATGATCTCCTCCAATTCTCCATACTGAGGGATCCATCCCAACCTTCTTCGGATCTTTTCGGAGGACGCAATCAAGACTGGCGGGTCTCCAGGCCTCCGTTGAGACTCCTTGACGGGTATCGTCCTTCCCGTCACATGAGTGGCCGCTTGGATGATCTGCTGGACGGAGAAACCTCTTCCATTTCCTAGGTTAAAGATATCGCCCCTTTCACCCGCGTGTAATGCCTCAAGGGCCAAGATATGAGCCTCGGTGAGGTCTACGATATGAATGTAATCCCGAATACAGGTTCCATCGGGAGTGTCATAATCGGTTCCGAAAATGGGGACTTTGCGCTCTTTTTTCAGCAGTGCCCTCAAAACCGTGGGGATCAGGTGGGTTTCCGGATCGTGATCCTCGCCTATCAGGCCATCAGGATCTGCGCCAGCGGCGTTGAAATACCTGAGGGAAATGTACTGAAGGCTATGGGCAACCCTGCAGCTCTCGAGGATTTTCTCGAAGATGAGCTTTGTCTCCCCATATGGATTTATCGGGTACACTGGATCATCTTCGTCAATGGGAACTCGAGGAGGATTTCCGTAAACGGCGGCCGAAGAGGAGAATACTATCTTATTTACCTTATGCTCGAGCATCTCGCCCAGAAGTTTCAAGCCCTTGCTGACGTTGTTATTGAAGTACTTCAACGGATCCTTCATCGACTCGCCCACCAGGCAATCGGCCGCCATATGGATAACCGAATCGATTTCATGGCCGGCAAAGACCTCTTGGAGGATACCTTTGTCACCAATATCGCCTTGGATAAATGTTCCCCCAACGACGGCTTTCCGATGTCCCGTCTGCAGGTTGTCGAGGGCGACCGTCTCCATCCTCCTTTCCAGAAGCCGTTTTACGATATGGCTGCCGATATATCCGGCTCCCCCGGTTACCAGAACTTTCCCCACCCTGAGCTCTCCTGCGAATCAAGGTACCCAATACCTGGTCGATTATAATCCATTGAGCCTTTCACTGTCAACAGAAAGCGCTGGTGGTATTTCCCGAATTTTTGGAAAAGTCTATTGTTGCTGAGTATTATGAGCTTGAGAGTTGTCGAGATTCTGTGGCAAGCCAGAGGGGGGAAGTCAGTTCACGGGAAACGCTCAAGCCCTTCGGTCTCACCTGAATGTTGAAGACTCAAGCTGCATTCCCAGGATCAGAGAATCACCGTGAGGTGTGGGAACCCTCCTCCTTTCCAAACGTCTCGCGGAGAAAGGTCAGGGCTTGTTCGCGATCTCCTATTTCTCCCCGTATCTGTTTTTCCTGAATGCAATGAAGGATGTGGCCCACGACAGGGCCGGATTCGTATCCCAGTCTCATCACATCTCTTCCCGTGATGAGGGTGGGGGGACTTATGATATCTTCCCTTTTATAGAGGGCCCTGATCCGACGGCAGATTAGAACCAGTTTTTGGCCCTGAGGAGATAGTCCATCGTCCGCGCTGGCCCGTTGATCTAGGAGGGAGAAGATGATCAGCAGCCTTACGGAAGTCCCCACGTGATGGACAAATTGCCTCAGGGCCTTTTGGCCCACCGGCGATCTCGAGAGCTTCAATAGGTTTGCATGATTATCCATCACCTGCTTTACCAGCTCCTTGGAGCGATTTGAAAATTTCATCCTGGTCATTATTTCATAGGCCAAATGGGAAGACGATTCCTGAGAAACGGATTTCCCCGTGGCCCAATGATTATCGGTTACCTGGATTTTTCCCATATCGGTAAATAAGGCGGCGTAGGAAAGAATGAGCCTTTCCTCTGTATGTAATGGCAAATCCCCTTCCCAGCCATTCCATTGGTCGAGGCACCTGAGGAATCGTAGGTAGTGGGAAAAGGCATCCACCCGCAAGAGATCCATCCGTTTCAAACCCTGGGGTATCTGGAATTCAGGGAAAATCTCCGGGAGTAGACAGAGGGTAGCCAATTCCCTCATACCCAAGAAAGGTTTTGTTGAGAGGAGAATCCTATCCATTTCCATCTTTATCCTCTCCACGGAGATGGTCCTAACCAGACTTGACCTCCGGCGGATAACTCCTTTCGTCTTTTCATCCAATCGAAACCCCTCCAGAATGCAGAAGTATCGAACCCCCCTGATCATCCGGAGGGGATCCCGATCGAACCCCTCCGACGAGACCATGCGAATGAGCTTATTATCGATGTCTTCCTTGGATCCCGGATGGAAGTAAAATCGATGCTCATGCAGGGAATAGGCCATCGCGTTAATGGTGAAATCCCTTTTCTTGAGGTCTTCTTGGATTGTAGATCCATCTATCGCATTGAAATCGAGGATCTCTTTCGCCGTGAGAATTCGGTAAACCCTCTTCTTCTCATCCTTTCCCATAGAAAAGAGATGGCCTTTGAGCTCTTGACTGAGCTTGTAAACAAGATTCATATCTTTTTGGTGAAGGACGAAATCATAATCCTGTCGGCCCCTGCCAAGGGTCAGGTCCCGAATGGTACCGCCAACCAGGTAAACCCCAACCCCTTCCCTTTTTGCGATGGAGGAAAGGACCATCAGTACTCGATCTCCACGGATTCGTTCGATGACCTTTTGGCGTTTGGGCATGGCACGTATCGAGTTGAAAAATGAGGTGTTTTGTGGTAGGGGTTTTATTGATCAGGTTAAGCCAAAGCGGATTTATTGTCAACGGAATGTGGTTGTTTTAGGGTATTCCAGTTTCAGGAGAATTCTCCTCCGGGAGAGGATTTCACAACGCAAAGCCTTCCACTGTGGAGGGATCCCGCCCCATAAAATAGGGCAATGCAGGTTCCCTTGGGTTGCCACAGGAGAAGAGGAGAGGGTTATCCGTTGAAGCCGCTGAAAGTGAGGGAACAGTTAGAGGTACGGGAACGGAAGCTTCTGTCACCGCTCGCCACCTTGAGCAGCAACAGTAAAGGGCGGATTGTCCAAGAGGAGGAGTGCGATATCCGTCCTGCCTTTCAGCATGACCGTGACCGCATCATCCATTCCAAGACGTTCCGGCGTTTAAAGCACAAAACTCAAGTATTCTTGGCCCCAACCGGCGATCACTATCGCACCCGTTTAACCCATACCCTTGAAGTTTCTCAAATTGCCAGGACGATCTCCAAATCCCTCCGGCTCAATGAGGATTTGAGCGAGGCCATTGCCCTTGGGCATGACCTGGGACATACTCCCTTCGGCCATGCTGGTGAGGAAGTCCTTGATAAGCTCGTTACGGGAGGTTTCCGTCACGCAGAACAGAGCTTGAGGGTGGTGGATGTACTGGAACGGGATGGCATGGGATTGAATTTAACTGTTGAAGTCCGGGATGGAATATTGAGGCATTCGAAGGGGAAGGGGGGAATCATATGCGAAGATGTATCCGAAATGCCAATAACCCCAGAGGGACAGGTTGTTCGAATCGCCGATATCATTGCCTATATCAATCACGATATCGATGATGCCCTTCGTGGAGGAATTATTAGGGATGGAGATATCCCCAAAGAGTGTTCTCGGATTCTGGGATACACGCACTCTCAACGGATCAATACCATGGTGGTCGATCTCATTGCCTCCACGCCGATGAAATCGCCTTTTGAGCTCCGTCTCTCAGAGGGCATTTCGGAGGCAATGGTTAAACTACGGGATTTCCTTTATGACCGGGTATACGATGTGGACAAGGTCCACAGGGATTTCATCAAGTCCTCAAAGATCGTACGGGAACTCTATCATTATTTCATGGAAAACGAGGAGGTCTTTCTGAGGGAAATAGGCAAGGAGGAGCTCTACGATCCCTTGGAACTGTGCGTGCGTGATTTCATCGCAGGCATGACGGATCGGTATGCCTTTAAACTGTACGAGAAGATTTTTCTCCCCCTCCCCTGGATGATTGTTTGAGAACCCTCCCCTTGTCCTTTTCCGGGCACCCTTAGCTTTGCCCCTCTATGGCTGGGTTTCCCTTCCGTCTGCTCTCGGCCATGAGCCCTCGGCATCAGCTCAGTCGAACGCTCGGGCCGAATGGAGCTCAGGGTCGAAGACTCACGTCACCCTACATGGATACCACACTTCTCTAGCATATCATGCTTAGGGATAATGCTGTTCTCCAGGATCTCAGGAAACTTCCAGTCCAGAAAGCTTGACATTCCCTCAATCTGTGAGATACTTGTTATACATTTGGATTTTTCCTCATTTTTTTTACCTTAGTCAAGGAGGGTTTATCATGGCAAGGGAGATTCTCATTGCCGATGGTAACAAGGCAGCCCATAAGGCCTTTGAGGAGATCTTCAAAGAAACCGATTACAATCTCATCTTTTCCGAAAACGGGGAAGATGCCCTCCTGAAGATGAAATTGTTCAAACCGGTTCTCGTCATTGCCGATGTGACCATGCCCGACAAAAATGGGAAAGAACTCTGTCAGGTGCTTAAGGGAGATCCCGATCTGAATAAAGTGCCCTTTGTGCTTTTGGGAGGCCCTTTCGATGAGGATATTGAAGAAGAGAAGCAGCAGGTGAGGGCCGATGGGACCATCACGAAACCCCTGCGAAGGGAACCTATCCTGAGATTGGTGGATGGATTGCTGATGGCTGAACCAGCCGAGGGGATAAGGGAGACTGACGAGGAGATATTGGAGTTACAACCCATGGCGGAAGGAATCGAATCGGTGAGTTCCCAGGAAGGGGAGGAGATAATCGACCTATTGGATGTCATCGAGGAGCCGGTAGCCAAACCTGAACAAGTTTTCCCTGAGACTGCCCGAGAAGCTATGAAAGGTGCAGAAGTGGTGGAGTCGGGGGAAGAGGCGCCTGTGGGGGATCAAGCGATTGCTGATCTCGAATTGCCGGAAGATATGGGGTTCCCGAAGGCCGAAGAAGAAATCCAAACGGAGGACATGGAAGGACCTATCCCGGGAGTTGAGGTCCCTGAGGAGGTGGACCTCGCAATGGAACCAGCCGAGATGGAGGGTAAAGTTTCCCCTGAAGAGGAGATGGCCGAGCCCCGAGGCATTGATGAACAATATCCGGGTGCACTGGAGGAGACCTCTGAACCTGAACCAGGGCCATTGGGAGCTGAAGAGGTTACGGAGGAGATTCCCATCGAGGGAATGGGGGAGTTGCCCCAGGATGTGCTGAAGGGGAAGGGTTTGGAAGAGGCCTTATCGGAGGAGATCGAGGAATTACCGGAAGATCTCCTCGGAGAGAAGACGCCAGAAGAGACCTACAAAGAATGGGAGGATATCGAGGATACGGGAGAGGCAGAGCTAGAGGGGTTAGAGGAGGTGGAGAAGGAAACTGAGGTACTGAGGGACGAAGAGGGGGCCCTGGAAGAGGCATTGAAGGAATTATCTGGGGAAGCCCTTGAAGGGGGGAAAGTGGAAGGGCCTGCCGAAGGACCTGTATCCATCGAAGAACTTGGAGAGTTGGAGGAAGCGGGGAAAAAGATTGATGTACTGAAGGAGGAAGAAGGGATCCCGAAAGAGGAATCAAGGGAATTACCGGCGGAGAGTCTGGAAGAGGGTGAATTGGAGAAGCTCTCCGGCGGAGATATATCTACGGAGGAGTTTGAGTGGCAGCCACAGGAGATTTCTAAGGAGATGGATTTGGACGGTTTGGCCGAGAAGGTGTTGAGGGAAGAGGATCTACACCCTTTTGGTGAACAAGGCCAGGAGGAAGGGGAACTGGAAGGGTTTCATGAAGAGGTTTTCAGGGAGGGGGAACTGGAAAAGTTGGCCGAGGAGGCGACAAGGGACCAGGAGGAGGCGGAGATTGCGGGAGGTGCTTTGGCGGAGGCCATCGAGGAATTTACTGGGGAGATGGTGAGAGAGGGAGAGGAGAGGGGAGTTCAACCGTCTCAAGAGAGGCCGGTTCAAGAGACGATCTCGGGAGCGATCAAGGAATTGGTGGAAGGCATGAGCGCGAAAGTCCTTCCTAAATTGACAGAGGCCATTGCTGCCGCTGCCGCCGAGAGGATTGAGAAGACGGTCCAGAAAATTGTACCTGCAATGGCTGAAGAAGCCATTCAAAAGGAGATACGGAGGTTGGAAAAAATCAAAAAGGAAGAGGACTTTGATACATAGCGCGGTTTACGTTGCCGGGGCAGGAGCTTGCCATGGAAGCACAGGTCTTGAGTAAGACGTATGAACCTGGTGCCGTAGAGGATAAGTGGTATGAATACTGGATGGAAAGGGGGTTTTCCAGAGCAGATACAGATTCCACCAAAGCCCCGTACTCAATCGTCATCCCACCGCCGAACATAACCGGCTCCCTCCACATGGGGCATGCCCTCAATAATACCCTCCAGGACATTGTTATTCGTTTCCAACGCATGCGGGGCTTCAACGTCCTGTGGATGCCGGGAACGGATCATGCTGGGATTGCCACCCAAAATGTGGTTGAAAGGAAGCTGGCCGAGCAGGGCCTTGATCGCCACGGCTTGGGGAGGGAGAAGTTCATCGAGCGAGTTTGGCAGTGGAAGGAACAGTATGGTGGAGTGATCACGAACCAGCTGAAGAAGCTAGGGGCCTCGTGCGATTGGAGTCGAGAGCGCTTTACCATGGATGAGGGTTTATCGGAGGCGGTGAGGGAAGTCTTCGTGAGGCTTTACCACGAGGACCTCATTTACAAGGGTAACTATATCATAAATTGGTGTCCACGGTGCCGAACCGCTCTATCAGATTTAGAGGTAGAACATGATGAGGAATCCGCGAAGCTTTACCACCTTGCGTATCCCCTCAAGAGTGGGGGAGGATTGATTACCGTGGTGACCACTCGGCCGGAGACGATGTTAGGGGATACTGCTGTGGCGGTCAATCCCAAGGACGATAGGTATCTGGTCCTCATCGGGGAGAAGGTGATTCTGCCCATCCTATACAGGGAAATTCCCATTATCGGGGACGAGCATGTGGACATGGAGTTCGGTTCGGGCGCCTTAAAGGTCACCCCGGCCCATGATTTGAATGATTTTGAGATTGCCTTGGCCCACGGGTTGGAGATGGTGAAGGTCATCGATGAGGATGGCAAGATGGGCAAAGAAGCCGGGCCATATCAGGGCATGGACCGTTTTGAATGTCGGAAGAAGATTGTAGGGGATTTTGAAAGGGATGGGACCCTATTGAAGATGGAAGATTACCGGCATAATGTCGGCCATTGTTATCGATGCAAGACCATCATCGAACCGACTTTGTCGAAACAATGGTTTGTCCGAACGAAACCCTTAGCCGAGGCGGCCATTCAGGCTGTGACGGATCGTCGAACGAAGATCATTCCATCGGTTTGGGAAAAGACCTATTTCGAATGGATGAATAATATTCGAGACTGGTGTATTTCAAGGCAGATCTGGTGGGGACATCGGATTCCTGCTTGGTATTGCGAGAAGTGCGATGAGATCATCGTCTCAAAAGAGGAGCCGCACTCCTGTAGTCGATGCGGTGGCAGGGAATTTCGACAGGAGACCGATGTCCTCGACACTTGGTTTAGCTCGGCCTTGTGGCCCTTTTCCACATTGGGTTGGCCCAAGGAGACAGAGGAGCTCAGGGTTTTTTACCCCACCTCAGTCCTGATTACTGGCTTCGACATCCTCTTTTTTTGGGTAGCCCGGATGATGATGATGGGGTTGAAGTTTATGGGGGATGTTCCCTTTCGGCATGTTTACATCCATGCCCTAGTGAGGGATATCCAGGGTCGCAAGATGAGTAAATCGAGGGGCAACGTCATTGACCCCTTACTGGTAATGAAGGAGTACGGGACGGATGCTTTTCGATTTACCCTGGCCGCATTCGCTGCCCAGGGAAGGGACATATGCCTTTCCGAAGAAAGGATAGAAGGATATCGCCATTTCGCCAATAAGATATGGAATGCCTCTCGGTTTTCGTTGACTAATTTAGCCGACTTCCGGGGAATTGCCCACGAGGTTGACTTCCACGAAATGAGCTTAGCCAACCGATGGATATTGTCGAGGTTCAACGAGACGGTAAGGGAGGTCACCGAGGCCTTAGAGGAGTATCGATTTAACGAAGGGGCTCAAGCCATTTACCACTTCATATGGCATGAATTCTGTGACTGGTTTTTGGAGTTGATCAAACCGGTTCTCTACGGGAAGGACGATCAACAGGAGCGTACCGTTACCCAATATGTCCTGATGAGGGTATTGGACGGGGCCTTGAGGTTACTGCATCCCTTTATGCCTTTCATCACAGAGGAGATCTGGCAAAGGCTTCCCCAGGAGGGTAAGAGTATTATGATAGCGGATTTTCCCCGGTACGATGGCGGCCTGAGAGACGAGGAGGCCATTGGAGATATGGATCTGGTGATGAGGACTATAGGGGGGATCCGCAATATCAGGGGAGAGATGGATATTGCTCCTAATAAACGATTAGATGTGCTCTTGTTGGCTGAAGAGGATGGCATCCGGGAAAGACTGGAGCAATGCCGGAAATACGTCATACATCTGGCGAGGGTTGATAGGCTTTCCTTCATTACCTCGGGTCAGAAGCCGCGGGATGCGGCGAGAGCCGTCCTGAGGGATATGGAGATTTTGGTCCCCATGGGAAAGGGCCTGGACCTTGAAGGAGAGGTCAGGAGGCTTAAGAAGGAAATTCATAAGGTTGAGAAGGATTTGGAGATTGCGGATCGAAAGCTCTCCAATGATGAATTTATCTCTAAGGCCCCTGAAGAAGTGGTGGAAAAGGTGAAGTTAAAGAAGGAGGCATTGCTGATCAGGGAAAAGAAGCTCAGGGAAAGCCTTGGGAAAATCCTGGAGATTCAAGGGTCAACCTTGAGCAAAGGAGGGAGGTAGAATCTGGGCGCTGCGCGAAATAGGCGAAAGGAGATGATCCTGAGGAACTGGGCCTCAGATGGGTAATCTGACTATTGATCGGTTGACAATATCATCGACAATATCTTACCGCTGGAGAAGGTCCTGAGCTCCTCAGTCAACTCCACTGGGAGATTGTTGCGGAGTTCCCAAGGTTCGAAGGGCTAAAGACAACCCGAGAAGAGCTTAAGGGGGCTGAGGAGTACTGAGGGAGCCGATAGAATTAGACAAATCCACAATACCTTCACACTATCCGCCGCAAAGGTTTTTTTAGAAGACCGTTCCGTTCAGAACCTTCATCATGTCTTCTCGAATTCTCGCGATGGGATGATTCGGCGACTGCCTTAACTGGTCGGGGAATTGAGGGGGGGGTGTACTTCGCGCATCCAGTTATTTCAAAAATTGGCCCATGAGATCTTTGTGGGCGGAGAGAAGAAGCCATGAAGATAGGTATCAAAGATGTGGAGTACGTTGCCAGGTTGGCCAGATTGACGCTCTCGGATGAGGAGAAAGATGAGTTTGTGGTCCAGTTGAACGATATATTGACCTATATGGATAAGTTGAACGAGTTGGATACGAAAGAGGTGAAACCTACCTCCTACGTTATTTCCGTTAAGAACGTGTTCAGGGCTGATGAGATCCGCGAATCCCTCTCCCGTGAGCCTTCCCTGGGGAATGCACCTGAGACGGAAAAAGGGTTTTATAAGGTTCCTAAGATCATCGAATAGGAGAGGCGTAATCCAACGAGGGTGAGATCATGGATTGGACTCGATTGACAGCACATGAAGCCCATGAAAGTTTAATGAAGAAGTCTTTCTCATCTCTGGAATTGACTCAATCCTTTTATCGTTGGATCAGAAAGGTGGATTCCAAAGTAGCGGCCTACCTTACCCTGACCGAGGAGGAGGCCTACGAGCAGGCTCAACAGGCCGATGCGCGGATTGCCAGGGGGCGGGGGATAACCGAGTTGACCGGAATTCCCCTGGCCCTGAAGGACATCCTGTGCACGAAATCCATGCGGACCACGTGCGGATCCAAAATACTGGAGCAGTTTCATCCTCCTTACGATGCAACGGCGGTTCGTAGGTTGAGGGAGAGTGGGGCGGTCTTTTTAGGGAAGGTGAACATGGATGAGTTTGCCATGGGATCCTCTACGGAGAACTCCGGACTCGGCATTACCCGAAATCCCTGGGATTTCAATCGAATTCCCGGCGGATCCAGTGGGGGATCGGCCGCGGCGGTTGCCGCCGATGAGTGTATAGCCTCTTTGGGTTCGGACACTGGTGGTTCTGTGAGACAACCCGCAGCCTGCTGTGGGGTGGTGGGCTTGAAGCCGACCTATGGCAGGGTTTCCCGTTTTGGCCTTGTGGCCTTTGCCTCTTCCCTGGATCAGATCGGGCCAATAACAAAAGACATAACCGATTGTGCCATTTTGATGAATAGCATCAGCGGGCATGACGCCAATGATTCCACCTCCGTTGACCTCGAGGTTCCAGACTACAAAAGGGCCTTGATTAACGATGTGAGGGGGATGAAGCTGGGCATTCCCAAGGAGTATTTCTTGGAGGGAATGGACCCAGATGTTGAAAGAGCCGTTTGGGAGGCCATTAAGCTCTTGGAGCAATGGGGGGCGTCCATAGAGGAGGTTTCCCTCCCCCATACGGAGTATGCCGTTGCCACGTATTACATCATCTGTACAGCCGAGGCGAGTTCCAATCTAGCTCGGTACGATGGAGTGAAATACGGCCACCGGGCAAGGGGATACGATAGTCTGATCGACATGTACGTCAAAACCCGAGCAGAGGGATTCGGGCCCGAGGTAAAACGGAGGATCATGCTGGGGACCTACGTATTATCAGCGGGCTATTATGATGCCTATTATCGGAAGGCCCAGCAGGTGAGGACTCTCATCAAGGGGGATTTTGACCGAGCTTTTGAGGAGCACGACGCCCTTCTAACCCCCACCTCACCCACTCCCGCCTTCATGATCGGAGAGAAAGTGAAGGATCCCCTCCAAATGTATCTTTCGGATATCTTGACGATCCCTGTCAACCTGGCGGGCCTTCCTGGAATTTCCATACCATGCGGCTTCAGCAACGGGGGGCTTCCCATTGGGCTTCACATAATCGGAAAGCATTTCGACGAGGAGACGATCCTGCGGGTGGCCTACACTTATGAACAACGCACTGATTACCACCTGAAACGTCCCCGGTTAGATTGAAATCTTGAAAAAGTCGCTCTTCGCTACTCACAATATTTTTTACCCCTTCACCATTATTGACCTCGTTGCATTGGGCATCGAGGCCCTCGGATCTCACACCCTCCTCTATGGCCTTGGCCATGGCCTATGTGGAAGTGATAGATATCGAGTAGTTTAGACATAAACCTCCATGTAACGATTTCACCCCCTTATGAAAGGGTCGACTCCCTCAGCCAATTCAAGTAGGTTTCGGATCCCCGGGGTATGGGAATGGCGATGATTTCCGGTACTTCATAGCTGTGGATTCCCTTGACCTTGTCTTCTACCTGTTCGAAGAGGGTCATTCGGGTCTTGATGAGCAAGAGGAGTTCGTCCTCGTCCCAGATCTTTCCCTTCCATCGGTAGATGGACCGAAGACCTGATATGATATTGACACAGGCGGCCAGCCTCGAATCCACCAGGGAACGGGCGATACTCAACCCTTCCTCTTGTGAGCTAACCGTTACCAGAATAACGACGAATTCCCCTTGGTTTTGTTTCTTCGCCATAGCAGTCTCCTGTAAGAGTCCATCATCGATTCCGCCTTTTTCACGTATCCGATGAAATCATCCCTTTCTACCATTTTATCCCCGGGGATTCAAGGAGAAGACAACAGTGAAGTTTCCTGAATTCCTTGGGTACCCCGTTGTTCCTTCGCTCGGCTGCTTCGGGATCTGTCACCCCTCAGCAGGTTAAGGCTGAGAGATAGAAAGTTAAGGGAAAGCCAAGTTAGCCCCAGATGAGGAACCTTCGCAGAACTTTTTGCAGAGACGAAAATCCCCGGGAAATCCCTTGACAACCCCGGAGCAGTGTCCTATTTTGATTCCGGCAAATGAAATGGATGGTTGATTTTAAAACTGCCTCGTTTAGGGAGTCCTTCCAGGAGTTTGGTGATTGCCCAAAGCCGTTTCCTGGTGAACCCCCTGAGGGAATATTCGGGCGGCGGTCCAGAGACTAGTCCTACACGCTGAAAGAGAGAACATCCGTGATTCCCTTACGTGATACGATCCAGTCAAAGACCTACCCCATCATCAGGAACGCCATTATCGGTATCAACGTTTTCATTTTCCTGTGGCAATTGGCCCAGGGACCTCATCTTAGAAGGGTCTTTGACCTGTATGGCATGGTTCCAATTCGATACTCAAATCCCCAGATTTCGGGGGAGTTCACTTTTTTTCAACAGATCGTTCCGTTCTTCAGCTATATGTTCCTCCATGGTGGATTCCTCCATCTGCTCGGGAACATGTGGTTTCTCTATATTTTTGGGGACAACGTGGAAGACAGGCTCGGTCCATCCCGTTTTATGGCATTCTATATCCTGAGCGGTGTGGCCGCTGTGTTGATCCACCTCGCGACCAACTGGCATTCAAGTCTCCCAACCATAGGAGCCAGTGGGGCCATTGCCGGCATTATGGGGGCTTATTTTCTCCTTTTTCCCCGTTCGAGAGTTCTCACAATGGTGCCCATATTCTTCTTTCCCTTTCTCTTTGAGTTGCCGGCTCTCTTCTTCTTAGGCTACTGGGTTCTGATCCAATTCCTTTACGCATCGGTGAGCCATGGACAGGCGGGCGGAGTCGCCTGGTGGGCTCATATCGGAGGATTCATCTTCGGTTTGGCTACCATAAAGCTCTTCTTGGCCCTTCCGAGAACCGGCATCAGCCAGAGATTTGCCCATTCCCTGCAGCGAAGAAGTACACCTCGGCTTCAACATATCCGTCCCCAGGTGGAGAGAGATTTGGACACGCATGGGACTATTTTTATTACCCCGAAGGAGGCCCTTTCGGGAGCTCGGAAATTCGTGAACATTCCGTATAGAAGGAGGACGGTTTTGGTCAAGATTCCATCCCAGGTGAGCGATGGGACCCGCCTCAGGCTTCGGGGTATGGGCCGGAGTTCCCCCGATGGGACACGCGGCGATCTTTATCTCACGGTGAAGATCTCGCGGATGGATTTTTCCTAAAGGGGATGAGATCTCCTTGGAATTTTCTGAGGGGATACGGGATGCGTGGAATGGGCGTCTTATCGAGGAGCAATGGGTTGAGAGATAGAGCTTTCGGTCCCGTGCATCCCCATTCCTCTGGGTGAGACCGGATGAAGCTGCCCTCCAGCTGCGTGCTTAGTACTTCGATTCGCAATTACGGTGACGTATTCTGGCGACTTATTTCAAAAATATTGCTCACTCCATTCGGCCCGAGCGTTCGACCGAGCCCTTCGGTCTGAGCAGTTCGGCCTTGAGCTCACTGCCGAAAGGCTCGGGTCGAATGGAGTGAGCAATATTTTTGAAATAAGTCGCCAAAATACGTTGCCATACTTGCGAATCGAAGCACTAAGGGCCCCTCATAAAGAGAAAGACGGTCAACGCCCCCGCACCCCAGCAATAGTAGGCAAAGGCGGCCAGGTTTCCCCTTTTTACCATATGCATCAAT
>JBGVTJ010000216.1:0-4339 GCA_041862515.1 Thermodesulfobacteriota bacterium
CAATTTAAGCCCTTTTAGGTCATCTAAATTGCGCACCAGTTTCTTCGCGTAGATATTGGCAGGCGCGGAGGTAAACATGGTAAGGACCTTCACGTCAGCGAATTCCTTGGGTTTATACTTATTATAAAGGTCCAATAATGCAAGGCCCGCTACCGTGGCATTAGGAAAACCAACTGGCAGAGCCGTCGCATTGGTCACGATAAAACGGCCTGGCTGATAGGCCATACATAAGCACCCAATGTCCGCCTGCCCGGCAATCACGCCATCCATCATGTTCTTGGCATCCAGCAAGGTTCCGCCAGGAAACGTGTTAACAGCCACCTTTCCTCCGGTACGTTTTTCCACCTCCTTCTTCCACCGCTCCATCTGCACACAGGGAAAGGTGGGTGCAGGGGGAAAGTTCGCGTAGCTGAGCTTTATGGGCGCAGCAGAAGCCGATACTGGCCAGACAAAGCCGCAACCTGATAGCACCAACGCCCCGATCAACAAAGATATGGTTCCTGTCAATCTTAGAGATAGCGTTCTTTCCATGGAACACCTCCTTATGGATTCTCATTCTACTGAATAATGGTTAGGTTCTTTTTTTTTCACCTCCTCTCTTTTTGTAGAATTATGTGGGGATACACGAAAAGTACGACACCATGTACCCTGGGAGACGCCTTAAAACGTGGACTCATAAACGGATTTAAGACCAGGTCTGTCCCCATCCGTTTTATCATGTCGGTCACGGCAAATTTCTTGTTCAGCTAGGTTTAAGGCCGAAAAGTAGCGTTCACCGATCATTCGCTGTGAATCTCCCGAACAGTTCGGTAAAAAATAGGGCCACGAACCGTTGGAGCAGCTCGTGGCCCTGATCCCTCGTTCTTTCCTTCCAGCCTTCAGCTAACTCGGATAGGCCAAACCGCTCCTCTATTTCCGTTACACCACCACCCAAAACAGACAAGCCTACCCATAGCCGTCTCCTTTACCTGCGACTACTATCATAATACCAAGGAGCTGTCAACATTTTTTTTGCTACAGCATCACTTGCTGGTTATAGCCTACGAGTTACATTTACAAAGGACTTCCTTTGCGTTATTTTTTGAGCATCCTTAAACAGAGGAGGATATGCCATGAGCCATAAAGATGCGGGTTTCTCGACCAAATCCGTCCACAGTGGGGAAAAGCTCTGTCCCCTCACGGGATCAATTACCACCCCCATCTATCAGACGTCTAACTTCGGATTTACCGACCTCGATTCCCTCAAGAGGGTATTTGCCGACCATTCAAAGGGGTATTTCTATACTCGATACAGCAACCCTACCCTCGAGGCAGTCGAGGGGAAACTCGCCAATCTCATGGGAGCACAAAAGGCCTTGGTCTTCTCATCGGGAATGGCCGCCCTGACAACGGCAGTAATGTCCCTGGTCTCCTCGGGGGACCATATCGTTTCTGCCTTCGACATCTATGGGGGGACCTTTAACTTCTTCTCCAATGTGCTGCCCCGATACGGGGTGACCGTCGATTTCTTAGAGACTACAGAGGTTGGAAAGTTGGCCGAGTCAATCAAGCCCAATACAAAAATCATCTTCTTCGAATCGCCCACCAACCCCCTTTTGAAGTTGATGGATATCAGCGAAGTGGCGGAAATCGGGAAAAAACATGGAGTCGCCACCTTCATGGACAACACCTTCGCCACGCCCTTCAATCAGAAACCCATAGAAATGGGAATTGACCTGGTGATGCACAGCGCGACCAAGTATTTGGGGGGTCACAGCGACCTCATCGGGGGGGTGGTGGGCGGAGACGAGGAATTGATCCGAAAGGTCATGCTCTTTCGGTACGTATTCGGCGGGATTCCAGATCCTCAATCTGCCTGGTTATTGATGCGAGGGGTCAAGACGCTCAAGGTTCGAATGGAGGCCCACAACCACAACGGGATGAAGGTGGCCCGATTTCTTGAAAACCATTCTCGTGTTGATCGGGTTTATTATCCGGGCTTGAAGAGTCACCCCCAACAAGAGCTGGCAAAAAGACAGATGAAGGGGTTCGGGGGTATGGTGAGCTTTGAGGTAGCGGGAGGAAATGATGCCCTCGGTCAATTCCTGGGGAGGCTAAGAATATGCCAGCTTGCCGTAAGCTTGGGGGGTATCGAATCGCTCATCTGTCCGCCCACATTGACAACCCACCGGAGGCTCTCCAAATCCGAAAGGATCAAGGCCGGGATTAAGGATAATCTCCTCCGCCTTTCGGTAGGCATCGAAGACCCAGAGGACCTCATCGGCGACCTCGAGAGGGCTCTGAACTCCATGTCCTGAGGAGCAATGGAGCGTCCCGAAGTGGATAAGCCAGGTGCGGAAAAGGCGGAGTCCCGTATCATCACTCCGTGGAGGAAAACCAAATTTGTCCCAATAATAAAGGGGTTTCAGTAATTTATGAACTCACCATTTTTTCCTCCACTTTTTCCAGGATCCGTGCCATGATTTCACCGGCAACTCCGTTGATGACCACATCGGCATACCCATCGTGAGGTGTGGGATCACGATTGATAATGACTAATTTGGCCCCGGCCTGTTTCGCTCTGAGAGGCATATAGGCCGCTGGTTGAACGACCAAGGAGGAACCCACAACGATAAAGAGCTCAGAGCCGGAAGACCTCTCATAGGCGAGGTTGGTTTCCCTCTCGGGCATGGCCTGTCCAAAGGAGATGGTATCCGGTTTGAGCAGGCCTTCGCAATCGTCGCAGCGGGGAACTCTGACACCTTTACGGATCCATTCCTGGATCTCGTCACGATCATATTTCCTCCTGCAGCTCAGGCATGATACGGAAAGGGCTGTTCCATGAAGTTCGATGACTTTTTCCCGGGAATTTCCGGCCTTATGATGAAGCCCATCTATATTCTGCGTGATGACGCAATCCAGTTTGTCGAGCTTTTCCAATTCCGCAATGGCGAGATGAACCAGGTTTGCTTTGGCTTTCCTGAGGGACTCATATAGTTCCGTGCTCATCTGCCAGTATTTCTCCCTGGACTCCTCGCTCGTCAGGAATTTCTGGAAGTAAAAATCTTCAGGGTTATATTTGTCCCAGATACCCCCCCTACTTCGAAAATCCGCAATTCCCGACTCGGTACTCGCACCGGCCCCAGTAAATACCACAATCCTCCTCGAGCGGACGATGAATTCCGCAACCGTTTCGATTGATTCCTCCATTTCATTGCTCCGTGTGTTGAGATAAGGTCGGGTGTATAGAGTGCCTATGGCTTCAATCCATACCATAATTTCCCTCAGATTTGAATGGAATGGGTAGAGGGTTTTCACCGAAATTTCAACCGAGAAGAATTCCATGGAATCCCATTCTCTCATGCTATTGCCATTGTGGAAAGGGTCCTTCTCCCCAAACTCTATTCACCTGCGAAATATTTTCCCTTTCCTTTCTGAGAAAAGTGTCATATGATAACGGACATACGAGGGTTTGCGGTCTTTTTGAATCGTGACTATGGAACCCGTATTCAAAAAATCTCCCCTCTTCTCGGGCTTGGATGAACGGGAAATCACCGAACTCGAGGCCATCTCGACATCCAAGAGATACCCCAAGGGGGCCCTCATATTTTCAGAGGATGAAGAGGCCAAGGGGTTTTGCGTCGTCATATCGGGCAAGGTGAAGATCTATAAGCTTTCACCAGAGGGAAAGGAGCAAATCCTCCACATCATTTCGCCTGGGGAGACCTTCGCCGAAGCGGCGCTCTTTGGCGATTCCACGTATCCCGCATTCGCCGAATCCCTTGTTGAAACCCGGGTTCTGTATTTCCCCAAGGAAAGCTTCGTCAACCTCATCCGAAAGAATCCTCAGATCAGCTTAAACATGATTGCGAGCCTTTCCCATTGGCTGCGGAAATTCGTCACCTTGGTCGAGGAACTTTCCTTAAAGGATGTCTCCGCTAGGCTCTCCAAATACCTGATTGATCTCTCCACTCAATCGGGTCGAAGCTCAGACAGGGGAATCGAATTTGAACTCGATATCAATAAAGGTCAATTGGCCTCTCAACTCGGGACCATCAGCGAAACCCTGTCGCGGGCATTGAGAAAACTCCGTGACAGGAAAATCATTGAGGTTGAGGGAAAGAAGATCACCATCCTCCAGAAGGATCTCCTTGAGGATATCTCCTCAGGTATCCCCTCGTAGCTTCCCCGTCTCGTCCATTTTCATTCCACTTCAATACGTGGTCCCGGTCCGTGGAAGAGGGATAAACCTGCCTTCTCATGCAACGGCAGAAGGGTTTACTGGGTTTTCGTGAAAACTCCCTTGATAGCAAAAGAACTTTCACGAGGAGGAAAAAGCAATGAGAGAAGAAGTGGAGAA
>JBGVTJ010000217.1:0-8566 GCA_041862515.1 Thermodesulfobacteriota bacterium
TCGGCAGTGAGCTCAAGGCCGAACTGCTCATGGCCGAGGGCAGCACTAAGTCCTGAGGGCTTCGACTGAGACATGTCGACGAGCTCCCTTCGGGTCTGAGCCTCAGGGTCGAAGACATGTCGAGTCGTTCAGCCGAAGTCTAAATATGTTCGTAATCGAACTTATGAACCGAAGGACTTGGTGAAGCGAAACGGCCGCAAATTCAATGTCTGAGCCTGAAGGGCGAGTTTTGGAACGAAATAGCGCGCAAGGGCTCATTTGCAATGGAGGGAACTTTAGAATGGTCAAAGATTCTTTTCAGGGAGCGAAAGGGAGTTTGGGTAACAGACCGCGGAGCAGGGATTGAAAAGGAATCCTCACTCCGTTATCTGCCATTTGTTGGTATAATAATGATCCGTTGGGCAATATTGGCACAAGGAGGTAAGGAGACAATGACCCCCAGGATATCCGCAACGGTTTCCTTGACGAAGGATGAGATTATCCACCTCTATTCCGGAGGGGTTTTAAACCTGAGAATCAAGGGAAAAGAAGCGGAGGCGTCAATTGAGCTCTCCAGTTCGGATGCCCCTCCTACACGAGCTACTCGAATCCGCTTTAAAACAATCACGGCGGAATAGTGAGAAAGTATCCGTTTTCGAAAAAGCCGAAGAAGTGCTGGTCAGTATGCATGGTCATACAGGAACTGGATACGGCCCCCTAAACCCGCAATCTCCCTTGGAGTTCCCTTTCCAGGGCCCGAAGGATTCGGTCCCTCATGCGGCTGACATCTTCGGGCGTAAGGGTTTTGTCCGGGGCCCGATAGGTTAATGAGTAGGCCAGGCTTTTTTTGCCGGGCGGAACCTGGGGTCCCTGATAGAGGTCGAACAGTTCGGTTTCGACGAGAAATTTCCCTCCGGCCTGATGGATTACCTCTTGGACTCGTTGGGCCGGGATATCCTCATCGACGACAATGGCCAAATCCTCGCTGAGGGATGGAAACCGAGAGATGGGAGCCAGATCGCCGGCGAGGCACGCATCTTCAAGGAGCATCTCCAAGTCCAGCTCCGCCATACAGACGGGCTGCTGGGGCTCCTGCGAAAGATCAAAGGCGTCAAGGACCTTGGGATGGACTTCGCCCAGTATTCCCGCTTCTCCCTTTTTTGTGATCAAGTGTGCAGCGCGACCGGGATGGAACGTGGACCTCTCGGACGGTTGTAAATGCCACTCCCCAATCCCCAACTTGCTCAACAGGATCTCGATCACACCCTTGAGATCGAAGAAATCCATGGGGCTCGTCTCCTTCTTCAACCAAGATGGAGCTTCCCTGGGACCGATCATGGCAATTCCCAAACGACGCAACTCACGGGGCAAGATCTCCCCTCCTACGGGATGGTAAACCCGCCCCACCTCGAAAATGGCCACTCGGTCTGTATATCGCACGTTATCCCTCACCGTCTCGAGCAAGCAATTCATCAGCGTTCGCCGCATGAACTCTCTTTCGCTAGACAGGGGATTGGCCAATCTGACATAGTCGGCTTCCCTTGGAGGGGCATCTCCCGGATCCACCTTACCAACTGCCTCGAGGTTTGTTATGGAATAGGTGATCACCTCCTGTAATCCACATCTAACCATCACATCTCGCACGAACTCCTCTTTTTCCAACGATTCGTTCCGTACCTGGGGAGGTAGCTCATCCGCCATCAATGTGGCGGGGATTCGATCGTAACCATAAATCCGAGACACCTCTTCCACGAGGTCGGCGGGAAGGCTGATGTCCAGGCGGTGATCGGGAACGGTGGAGCAAATGATGTCTCCCCTCTTTTCACATGGAAAATCGAGGGCCTCCAGAATCTCCATGATCCCTTCGTCGTCAATCTCGATTCCCGTTATCCGCTCCACCTCACGAGCGGTAATCTCCACGATCTTTTTCTCCTGTTTGACGGGATAGACGTCAACTACTCCCTTAGCGATGGTCCCTCCTCCGAGTTGCCTCATCAAGTCTGTGGCCCTCTTTGCAGCGGGGATGGTCATAGAGGCTGGAACACCCCGGCCGAATCTGGCCGATGCCTCGCTGGACAGTTTGAGCGCCTGTGATGTGTAGCGGTTGTTGACATGGCTGAAGCTTGCGGCCTCCAAAAGGATGTTCTTCGTCCTTTCCGTTACCTCGCTCTCAAATCCTCCCATCACCCCGGCAATAGCGACTGGCCCGCCGCCATCGGTGATGAGCAACATATCCTCGGTCAAGGACCGCTTCACGCCATCCAGTGTGGTTATGGTCTCTCCCGGTTTTGCACGCCGGACGATAATAACGGGGGGACCCTCATCGGATATTCCCGCAGTGCCCTTCCGATTGCGGAGCCTGTCGTAATCGAAGGCGTGCAAGGGCTGTCCCCACTCCAGCATGACGTAATTCGTGATGTCCACGATGTTGTTAATGGGTCTCATTCCCCCTAGCAGCAAGTGCCTCTGTATCCATCTGGGGGAGGGCCCTATCTTGACATCCTTAATGAGGGTGGCGGAGTAGCGAAAACAGAGGTCAGGGTCAACTATTTCGACCTCGACCTGGTCTCGGATGGATTCTCCCAGGGCCTCCATCTCAGGAGTGTCCACGTGCAGCTTTTGTCGGGTGAGGGCTGCCACTTCCCGGGCTACCCCAACCATGGAGAAACATCGGGCCAAGTTCGGGGTTAGGTCGAGGTCCAAGACAATATCCCCCATATACTCCGTAAGGGGGGTTCCAACGGGTGCATCCTCGTCGAGAAGCAATATGCCCGTATGCTCATCGGATAAGCCCAGTTCCTTTTCGGAACAGACCATCCCCTGGGAGGGGATTCCACGAATTTTGCTGGGCTTGAGCGTCGTATATCTCAATTCCTGCGAATAGCCGTCTATGAGCCGGGCCCCTGCGATGGCGAAGACCACCTTCTGCCCCTTTTCGCCAACCCTGAGGTTAGGGGCGCCAGTCACAACGCTCATGGGCTTACCCGCCCCGTAATCGACGGTGACCACGGTCAAGCGGTCGGCATTGGGATGTTTCTCGACCCTCAAGACCTCGCCCACGAAGATCTTCTCACGATCCCATTGGGACCCAATATCCTCAATCGATGAAACCTCCAGGCCGGCTAAGGTCATGCGTTCGGCCAACTCCCCAATGTCCATCGTGATATCTACGTAATCTTTCAACCAGCTTATGGGTACCTTCATGCCATGTCCCTACGAAATAAGGAGATTTCTGAAAAAGTCGCTCCTCGCTGCTCAAAACATTTTTTCGACCACTCTAAAGTTCGGTGTACTGCAAATTCAAAACTCGCCCTCCGAACTCAAACATTGAGTTTGCGACCGTTCCGCTTCACCAAGAATGGTTACGAAAAAATCTTTAATTCGCGCTCAGAGCTCCTATTTTCAGTTTTTCAGTCCTCTCATGAGGCAATGAACCCGAAGTATCCCGAGGCTTTTAAAAGTGGCTCAGGAAACGCAAGTCATTACTGAAAAAATAGCGGATATCGTCAATACGATGTCTCAGCATCGCGATCCGCTCAGGTCCCATACCGAAGGCGAAACCGCTGAATACCGTCGGATCATAGCCCCCATTTTCCAAAACAACTGGATGCACCATACCCGCTCCCAGGATCTCCAACCACCCCGTCTGCTTGCATACCGAACACCCTCTCCCTCCGCATAAAATGCAGTCGATATCCACCTCGACACTGGGCTCGGTGAAGGGGAAATAGCTACAGCGGAAACGGACCTTTCGGTCGGCTCCAAACATCTGGCGCCCGAACTCGATCATGGTGCCCTTCAAATCGGCAAGGGTAATCCGCCTCCCCACGACAAGCCCCTCCACCTGGTAAAACATAAAATCCGAACGAGCGGAAACCTGTTCATATCGATAGCATTTCCCCGGAAGGATAACCCGTATGGGATTGGGGCAAAATTGCCGCATTGCCCTGATCTGCCCCGGTGAGGTATGGGTTCGCAGCAGAACCCCTTCCTGCGTGGTATAAAAGGTATCCCACATATCCCTGGCCGGATGTCCTGCTGGCATATTGAGCAGTTCGAAATTATTGAGCTCAGTTTCGACTTCGGGCGCTTCGAAGACCTGAAAACCCATCTTGGCGAAGATGGCATAGATAGTCCGCAAGGTCTGAGTGCTGATATGGAGCCGGCCTACATCGATTGGCCGCCCAGGGAGGGTAACATCGACCCGGTCTTGCACGAGGGCATCCCGCTGGAGGGCTTTCAATGCTTCAACCCGCTCTCTATGGGAACTTTCCAAAGCGGATTTTACCTCGTTGGCGCGTTTGCCTGCCTCGGGACGTTCTTTTCCAGGGAGTTTGCCGATCTCTTGAAAGATCTCCGTAAGCTCGCTCTTCCTCCCAAGGTACCGCACTCGCCACTGATCGAGCTCCGCTAGATTCCGCAAATCCTCTAGGTCTCCTTTGGCCCGTTCCAACAATCGATCTAATCGATCAAGCATAAAACGAACCCCTTCTCTGTTCTAAAGTGCTACGATTTTACCGAAACACGAGGAAGAAAGAAAGGGGGAATTTCCGGATTCCTGCTATTACGGCGAAGTTCGTCACGGTTTTTTCCCCTTGGAGAAAATGTTTGGCTTTTTACGCGACGAAGATGCCATCAGTTCGAGCTCCGCAGTGCCCACATTTTCCGTTTTTTACATGGTACTGGCTGATATAATATCCGGTCCTCCCGATCACGAGTTTTCCGCATCGATAACAATGAGTGTTTTCCCATTCCCCGGCCGGTACATTGCCCACGTAGACATACCGCAACCCCATATCGAGCCCGATTTTCCTGGCTCTTACCAGCGTTTCGATAGGCGTGCGGGGTTGATCGTTGAGCTTGTAAGTAGGGTAGTATTGGCTGATATGCCAGGGTACCTCCGCACCCAATTCCAAAATAAATCTGGCGATCCCCTTTATCTCCTCCTCTGAATCATTGTATGTGGGGATTACCAGAGTCGTAATCTCAATCCAAATGCCCAATTCTCGATAGAGCCTGATGGAATCGAGAACGGGTTGAAGCCTGGCCCCGCAGATTTTCTTGTAAAAATCATCGGAGAGGGACTTCAGATCGATATTGGCCGCATCTAAATAGGGCTTGACGGTCCGCAGTGCCTCAGGAGTGATGTAGCCATTGGTTACGAAAACATTTTTCATACCTTCGAGGTTGGCAAGTTTGGCCGTATCCAACGCATACTCGAGAAAGATCGTGGGCTCGGTATAGGTATAGGCGATGCTATCACATCCGCTCCTCTTCGCGAGAAAGACCATTCGCTCAGGGGGTAAATCTTCCCCGTAGATATCCCCCCTGCTTCCCACCTGGGAGATATTGAAATTTTGACAGTGAAGGCACTTGAAGTTGCACCCTACGGTGGCCAAGGAGAATATGTTAGTCCCGGGCATAAAATGGAACAGAGGCTTCTTCTCGATGGGATCGATGGCTGTGGAAATCGCCCTCCCGTAGACGAGGGTATACAGCGTCCCATCCCTATTTTCCCTCACCCCACAGATACCCCTCTTACCGTCCGCTATCGTACACCGATGGAAACAGAGATGGCATTGGACAACGGGCGGTTCCTTCTTCTCATAGAACATGGCCTCCTTCATCGTCCAACCCCTTCTATGCCCCGTCCCAATGGAGTCCCCCCTTCTTTGAATACCAGTGAACCGGGTCGATATTGTATTCGTGCATATCCCGGAAGACAAGGAGGTGTCCTCGCTCCTCATAGGCCAATTGCTGATAGAATTTCTTTTCGATAAGCACCTTTACCCAATCGGCCCAAATCCTGGGAGAAGCGGAAACCCTTCTCCTCATATTCTCTGGCCATCGTGACGGCCTCGATATCAGTGGTTTCGACCCTGACGTTCTGATCCACCTTCTCCCTTGTCTCTTCAAACACATTTTTTAAGGGACTCTTTGCCGTAAAAAATGCAGGTCGATCCGGCCACTCACTCGTCCTGGTCAGTGAGTCATAGATCTCTCGTATCCTCTTGATATGCTCCAATTCAGCATCGGCCATGGATCGAAACATGAGTTGCCCGTACTTCTGTTTGGTCTTTTTGCTAGCGTCCAAGAAGAATTTTCGCCCATCCTTCTCGAATTTGATGGCCGCTTTTAAGACGTCCAATCCCGATTGTTTCTCCATATTCTTTCCCCTTGGACCGTTATTTTCTTAGGCTTTGCTTCGCATTATAGAATGAGCCCGGCGTAAAAGTCAAAAAATGGGGAAAAAAGTTCAGTCCACCTTCATTCCTTTCCATCGTCCTCTTCCAAAACGGAAAGCCATAAATGTGCCTTGAAAGATCAAGGAGATGACCATTACGACCCATACCCCCGTCGCTCCATAACCCAGGACGAGGGCGACCAAGAAGGCCAACGGTAGCCGGATAAACCACATCCCAATGATGATTACCCACATGGCCCCCTTGGTGTCACCGGCCCCCTGGAGACCGCCTCCCAGAATCAGGCTTAACGCCATGAAGGGCACGGAAATCATATTTATCCGCAGATAGCGGGTGGTCTCCTCGAGAACTGCCGCCTCCTTCGCTAAAATGGAGGCAAAAAAGTGCGCCCGCATAAAGATCACAAAAGCCATGAGGCTCAAGAGAACCATTCCCACGAGGGCGATATCCCATCCGACCTTTGAGGCCCTGTCGGCCTTTCCGGCCCCCAGATTTTGTCCGACAAGGACCGATGCTGCCATATTCAGGGCAAAGGCTGGAAGGAAGATGATGGCTTCAATTCTGAGTCCGTTCGTAATTGATGCCAGAACGGTGATACCGGTATCTCCCAAACGCCCAAGGATATTGTAGAGGACAATGGTCCCCGCATTCCAGGCTATCTGAAGTAAAGCGCTTGGCCAACTGAGATTTGCAATCCTCTTAATTGTGGAGGATGAAATGGTCCAAGAAGTAGTGTAAATGGACTTCCAATGGTGTGAAAAGAAGAAGGCGAAGTTGATGACCATTCCAACCGAGGCCGAAATGGCTGTGGCCAGTGCGATGCCACGATACCCCATTTTTGGGAAGGGGAAAATCCCGAAAACAAGGCCGAAATCCCCGACGATATTGATGGCGCTGACCAAGAACATGGTGAGAAGGGGCTTCTGTACCTCACCGCTTGCGCGAAATACCGCGTTGGAGATAATCAAGAGGTAGTTGGGCCCCAGGGAGAAGGCGAAGATTCTCAGGAAAGTCTCCGCAATTTCCCTGATACTCATTGGAAACCCCGCTGTAGCGATAATCTCCCGGTAGAAGATAAGGCCGGCAGCAGTCAGTCCGATGGCGATAAAGGCACCGAAAATCAGGGATTGTTTGGAATTTTCGATGGCCTTTGAGAGGTTCCCTGCACCAATGGACCTGGCGACCAAGGCCACCGTTCCGATACTGATGGCGTTGGCGATAATGATAAGGAGGAAATAGAGTTGACCGATGAAACCGACCGCGGCCTGAACCATGGGGTTAATGAGTCCTGCAACATAGATGTCAGTGAAGCCCACAAAAAAGTTAAAGATCATGATGAGAAGCATGGGCCAGGAAAGCTGCCAGATATTGACCCAAAGGCTTCCCATGGTCAGATCGGTGATTCGATCGTTCGGTGACGGTGAATTCATCTCAAATGGGAAATATAGGATTATTTTGACCTTCTCTTCAATAGAAAAGATGGTGGGTTTCCTCAGTTTCTTGGGTCCATTTGGTCTGTCTCGTTTATCCCGTTTGTTTGGTTTCTGGAGTTCTAAAGACATTTCGCATAAAACCCAAGAAACCGCGGTAGGAAATTTACGATCTGGATTATCATAAAATGGACTATATTGTCGCAAACGAGAAAAAGTGAAACGACCGCGAGGAGGTGGGTTCATGAAAGGGATGACTGAACAGCATCTGATCAATGCCTTCGGAGGGGAAAATTCACCGCTTTCCGGTGAGGAATATCTCTGAGGAACCACTCTGGCCCCCATCATGCTGATTCTCTCCCACATGACGGGGAGAAGGAAAACGACTTCACCAATTACTGTGGGGTTAGTTACGGAAAGGCCAGCCTTGAAGGGGGCGTAAAACCCTAATCAATCCCTGATAAGACTCCGTAAGGCTCCGTCTATCTCTGGATAGGTAAAGACGTACCCGTTATCTAAGAGTTTCTTCGGGATCACCCTTTGCCCTTCCAGGAGCACGGACCCAAATTCCCCGAGAATGAGTCTTAGCATAAATCCCGGGGCGGATAAGAAAGCCGGCCGGTGCATGACCTTTCCAAGGGTCTTTGCCAGCTCCCTGTTTCTGATAGGATTGGGAGAAGTCAAGTTAACCGGGCCCGAAATCTCGCGATGGGTCATCAGAAATACGAATGCCCCCACCAGATCTTCCATGTGGATCCACGAGAACCACTGATTTCCACTCCCGAGGGGCCCTCCCAGATACTTTCGGAAAATCGACATCATCTGACCCAACGCGCCTCCCTTTTCGCCGAGAACAATACCAAAACGCGTGATAACGACCCTCGCTCCCTTCTCCTCAGCTCTCAAGGCCTCGTTTTCCCACTCTACTGCAACCCGGGCCAAAAAGTCATCCCC
>JBGVTJ010000218.1:0-2661 GCA_041862515.1 Thermodesulfobacteriota bacterium
AATTGGAACGGACAGGGATATATACTCTATTGAAATTATTAAGGATTCTCAATTGATCGCCGGATACCATGGCGAAATTGTGGCAGGCGAGGAAGACGTTCTCATGATTTCCTATCCACTCCTCTCCGAGGGGCGGCAATCCGGGATAGTTAAAGTCGGATTCTCAAAGGGGGGAATAACAGAGAGAGTTTCTCGGATAAAGAAATTCACCGCAATTGGCTTGGGAGGGATCCTCTGCTTCATATTCGGTTATCTCATCATTTTCAGGTCAAAACCTTATCGAACGCATTGACGAATGATGACTGGTTAGTTAAAATGTAATTTTGGAGACTGAACAATGCCCTTGGGAATAGGAACGGAACATATCATCTACTTCGTCTTCCCCCTTGTTGTGATCATTCTGGGGATCTATTTTCTATTCATCCATAAGAGAAATTGCCCCGATTGTGGAAGGCCCATTAGACCAATCTGGAGGGAATGTCCATGTTCCTCGGGGCCATCTATTTTCTTTTCACAAGAACCGGAAGAGGAACACCCGGAAGGGCGACAAGAGGTTGGGGCACCTGCAGAAACGGAACGTTTCTCCTATGATGACGCACAACCCTTCTCGGGAGAGGGGATGGGGACCGAGGTGATGCTTCCATCGATTAATTCAGCATGGCTGCTCGTCGAAGAATCGGGAATGCCCGAAAAAAGATATGAAATAAAGGAAACGGCCGTGTCCATCGGCAGCAGTGATGACAATGATATCGTCTTGAAGGACAAAGCCGTCTCTCGCCATCACGCAAAGATAAGGGTTGAGGGGAAAAAACATTTCATCTACGATCTAGCTTCAACCAATGGTACAAAAGTTAATGGGAGAAAGATAACGAAAAAATGGATCAAAGCAGGCGATACTATTGAAGTGGGCCATACTAGAATGACATTTAAACCGAGCGGAACCCCTGAAGTTAAACCCAGCAATCTCCTCAAAATGTAAACCCTCCCAAAATCGCAGCACCGTTATTGACGATCTAAACGACCTCAACGCTCCAGACGATCCTAACGATCTCAACGCTCCTAACGCTCTAAACGTTCTCAACCAAACAAACCCGACGGTTACATTTCTGTACCGTAATACAAATTTGTTATTCATTCAGGCAGTCAGCTTATCTCCAATAGATCTCAATCTGTGCGTCAATTTCAATCCTCATATCAATTACTTAAATGAGTTTATCGGGTTTTCAAGAGAACATGGTCCGCAAAAATGGATAATATCCGGCTTAATCGCTAACTATTTGCTATCTCGAATAATGTTTTATCAAGTGTCCCATTTTTTAACGATGGCTCGGAATTTGCTCAGGGAAACGTTAACCCGATATCCCACCTATGTCGGGCCAATGAGACCTCTCCCAACGAGAGCAATTTCGACATGGAAAAAGGTAGGATCAGTCATCTCCTGGTTTCTCTCCTGGTTTTCATTCCGATGCAGTGTATCTTCCTGCCAGTCAACTCACTTGCGGCCTACATTGTCCTATCCTGGGATCCCAACCGTGAGCCTGACCTTGCAGGCTACCGGGTCTATTATGGTGAATTCTCTGGACATTACGATCATATGACCGACGTGGGAGATCTCTCCTCCTGTAACTTATCAGGCTTGGAGCCTGATAAGCGATATTATGTAGCTCTCACGGCTTATGACATTTCCGGTAACGAAAGCGACTTCTCAAATGAGGTTAGCGGAGTCTCCGATCCGGAACCACCTCCTATCTCAACCGGCTCGGAGGAATGGGGTTGCTTCATCGCGACCGCGGCCTATGGCTCATATCTCAATCCCCATGTCAAAACCCTTCGACACTTCAGGGATGAATTCCTGACTTCGAACTCCCTTGGAAGGAGATATGTCCATTTCTACTACCAATACGGTCCTCGCATAGCAAACTACATAGGAAAACATGGCTTTTTACGTTTTCTTACCCGCCAGGCTCTGCTTCCATTGATTGGGATGAGTTCATTATCCCTCAAAGCAATGGCCTCACCAACTTTCCTTCTCCTCCCCCTCTGTCTTCTCTTCATCTTCACAATCGCACTCCGCCTTCGCCTTTACTGCGCCCGCTAACCCTTTCCCCTTTATTTTCAACGACTTCTCCACCCAAAGGGATACGGGTACCGGCTTTCATCCGGGTACTGTGTCCGGGACGGACAAAAATGACCAGGCGCACTAAAGATAGGAAAAAAGAGGAAAAATTGCTTGACAAGGATGTTTTATTGCCTTACGATAGGAGCTAGTATACACAAAGTATAGGATATCACATTGTAAAATAATCATGGAGGGTGCCATGGCAAACCGAATAGCATACAAAACCTTCATCTATTTCCTCTGTTTTTCCTTCTTGGTTCTCACAGGTGGATTCCCGGGGATGGCTGCTGAGGCCACCGAAAGTGGCCTTCCCATTGGGGAAATGACCTCCAACGGCGAGGTGAAGTTTGAGGCCAGGGAGAACGTATGGAAAGACGTGGAACCCATGCATTTTCCGGTCTTTCAAGGGGTAAGGATTAAGACCGAAAGGGGCCTGGCCCTCATTGTTCTGGCCAAAGGCGTCCAGATAGAGGTGGGGCAAAATAGCCTCTTCTCCTTTCAGCAGGATGACCAGTTCCACCTCCTTCAAGGAAGGATGTCCT
>JBGVTJ010000219.1:0-2574 GCA_041862515.1 Thermodesulfobacteriota bacterium
AAAAGATAGCGTCAGAAGGAAATTGATAGATCAGCTCCGGCTGAAAACGAATCTGGGTTACAATCTTGAATTCCATCCATACGGCAGCCTGCCACGGCACGAAGTCAAAGCCAAGAGGTTTAAGGATCTTCGGAAAGAGAAGTGAGATAGGAACTCATTCATCTTAACAAGGATTGGGTTCCGAGCGTTGAAAGGACGTCCAAATGGATATCGAAGGACTTTTGGAGATGGATAGAAGGATACAGTCCATTAAGAAATCGGTCATTGAGCTCCAGAATCGAGGGCAGGAGATCGAGGCGGTCAAGAGAAACTCGGCCAGAATACTGGCCAGTATCAGGATGATAGAGCTGAATGTATCTGATCTGATTCCGATACTGGGAGAATCCAGTTGATAAATTGTCTGGGTGTGATCGGTATCTGACACAGTTGGGCATCAGGGTGACGTAAGATAAGCAAGATAAAGAGGATTTCCGATGAAAGCCCCCGTAAGGTCTCTGCGTATTTCGAATAGACGGAGGAATCCAGATCCCTTTCCCGTTGATGCACTGAGGAGGGTGGATCGTCCCACTACTTTAGTCATGGACGAGAAGGTTCAGAGGGTGGACGAGCGGGAGAGCGGATTCAATAGGGCGCTTCGAGGGGATTTTGGCCCTTATCTTCAGAGGGAGAGATACCGATTCGTGAAGAAACATCCCCTGTCCAGCGCCTTGGTGCAGATGCAGGGATACCTCAGCGAATTTGTGGATGGTTCGGAGGCTCCCAAGAAAGCCCCCTTGCCGGATGATCCTGAGCTTATTTCCCGTCATATCAAAGAGACGGCTTACTTTCTGAGGGCAGACCTTGTGGGCATCTGCGCATTACCCCCGTATGCCGTTTACAGTCACAGTATAACAGATGGCGAGCCAATAGAGCTTAACCATAAGTATGCTATTGGTATTCTGATCGATCAGGACTGGAAGACTGCGGAGGCGTTTACCGGTAACGATTGGATTAGCAATTCCATGAGCTTTCTGTCCTATTCTACCTCGGGGTTCATTGCCTCTATCCTGGCCGACTATATTCGCCGGCTGGGGTATCCTGCCCGGGCGCACCATGCGAGAAATTACCAGGTTGTAGTCCCTCCGATTCTGCTCATGGCGGGCTTGGGGGAAATGTGTCGAATCGGGGACATCGTACTCAATCCCTTCTTGGGGCCACGATTTAAGGCCGCGGTGGTGACAACGGATCTTCCCTTAGCCCCGGATAGACCTGTAGATGTTGGGGTTCAGGATTTTTGCTCCAAATGTAAGAAGTGTGCCCGGGAGTGCCCCTCAGGGGCGCTCAGCTTTGGTGATAAAGTGATCTACAATGGGTATGAGCGCTGGCCAACAGATGTGGAGGCATGCACGGCAATGAGGGTGGGGAACAAGAGGGGGTCGGGGTGTGGCACATGTATCAAGGTTTGTCCCTGGAACAAGCCCTATACTTCCTTTCACCGAGCTGTGGGATGGGCCATAAGGCATTCTTCACTGGCCAGGCGGGTTGCCATTTGGGGGGATGATCTCCTGGGATATGGAAATCCCAAACCCGAAAATAAATGGTGGTTTGATCTGGAAGAGGTAGACGGGGTTCTGCGAATTCCCCCGGATTCCATCGAAGGTAAAGAATGAGGGCGTCGATAAGACGTTGGATAAGGGGGTGGTGAAAATGGTTGAATTATCTAAGTGACGGCGGTTTGGAAATGGGAATGATAGTACCATAAAGCAACACCCAGGTTTGAAAACCCAGGAGGGAGGAGGATTAAAGATGATTCCTTTATTAGAGTGGTGCCTCGATCTGTTAGGACAGTTCTCCCTCTAATCCCATCTTTCTAATAAGTCAGGATTGAACTCAAATCTACACTCGCACTCGCCACACTGGGCATTTTTCTCGGTTTCTTCCTCGGAGAGCTTGACCTTCGCACTGAAACAATTCGGGCATTTGAGGTTAGCAAGTATTTCCTGTATATGGCACCATTGCGCGCATGAGAGTTTCATGATGTTCCCCTTTTTGGGTTAAGAGAAAAAGCCTTTTTACATTAAAATTAGCTGAACGGGAGTGAAACTGTCAAGGACGAAACCAACGTTAAAAATACAGGTAAAATAATTCTGAATAATTCTGGGAATAATTCTGGGGACACAATACTTATCTGGTTCTTCTCTGCTAATTCTGGGTGCTAATTCTGGGGACAAAATACTTATCTGGTTCTTCGATTGGGTTTTGGCCCGGGTTTTTGCTTCCGAAGGCTGCGGCTCAGTGCCCGCTCTAGCCTCTCGATAAAGCTCTCACCACCGAGAGGCCTGCCTGTGCGCTCGTGTCTGCGTAGGAGACTGACGTCTCGTTCTGCGATCTGCCCGGCAATAAACCTCCCCCAATCATCGACGAGCTCCAGCAAAGGAGATACCCTGACAAGCCGATCGTTGCGTCCAAGAATGTGCGCGGTGGCGCTGCTCCAGGGATATTCTCCAGGGCGATCAACGAGCCCTGCCCGCACTGGATTCATCTCGATGTACCTGGCAGCAGCCAAAAGATACCTCTCTTCCATCGCGTAAGAGG
>JBGVTJ010000220.1:0-10729 GCA_041862515.1 Thermodesulfobacteriota bacterium
ATGAATTCCACCGAGAACGACTGTGGAACCTCTTTGTCTATACATATCCGATAATTGATAGCTTCTATTTGCCGTTGCAGTCATGCAAGAAATCCCAACCAGGTCGAAATCCAAAGAAAAATCTATCTCTCTGATCTCTTCATCTACAACAGTAATATCAACATCATTTGGCGTCAGTGAGGCCAGAATGTGTAGACTTAATTGAGGCATCTTAATAGCTTTTAATCTCTTTCTACCAAACTTATGAGAAGGTGAAACCAATAAGAGTTTCATCACCAGGCTTTCCTTTCTTACAAAGATATTTAAAGGGGATCATCCCATCTAATGCAATATCGAGTTAACCTCTCCCTGAAAGGAGTTTGGATGCTCTTATTGATGCAGAGAATAAGGTGAATGCCTTAGAGACTGGGATAACCTCCCCGAAGAGATTCTTTACAATATGGCTTAGGTTATTCCTTCTCCTTCTTTTGCATGAATACTGTGAGTAAGTCTAACGGGAAGGGGACGATCGTTGTTGAGTTTTTCTCGGTCGCAACCCCCGTTAAGGTCTGAAGGAACCGCAATTGGATGGCTGCTGGATACACACTGAGAATATTTGCCGCCTCACCCAGCTTCTCTGATGCCTGGGCTTCTCCCTCAGCATGGATGACCTTGGCCCGCCTTACACTCTCTGCCTCAGCCTGACGGGCGATGGCCCGCTGCATCTCGGTAGGAAGGTCCACCTGTTTTGTCTCTACCAAGGATACCTTGATCCCCTAATCCCCCAAGGCTCTGTATGCTTACCAAAAATATCCTGGAGTTGCATGTTGATCTTATCTCTATGACAGGTGGGAGGTGGTATAGAGATAGTTCTCAACTTCAACCACTGTCTTATTGGGATCACTGAAATGGAAATAGACAACGCTGACTTTTAGCTTAAACGATCAATCTCATCGTTCTGCAGCGGATCGATATTTTAATCGGTAGATCGTCTCAAAGGAGCTAAACAGATCAAGGTATTGTTCCAAATACCGGGTCAGGAGAAATTTTTTCCTGACGGTCTCCTTCGCCTTCTGTCCCATCCTCTGGCGTAGTTTTCTGTCTTTGATCAGCTGGACCATCCTTGCCGCCGCTTCCTCGACCGACGAAACGAGAAATCCGTTCACCCCATTTCGGATCTGGTAACGGATCCCGCCCACGTTGCCCCCGATGACCGCGGCTCCCTTCCACATGGCCTCGGCAACCGTCAGGCCGAAACCTTCGCGAATCGACTTTTGCAGGACCACGGCTGCGCGGCGCTGGAGGGCGTTTACCAATGCTGTATCCTGATGACTCAGGATGATGATCCGTTCTTCACGGCAATCCAGGAGAGACTCATAGACCTCCGTTCCCTCTGGGTCATCGGTGGCGACATTCCCGAGGAGCACAAGGGTGGCATCCACCTCTTTTCTCGCTATTTTGAAGGCCTCAATCACCCCCTCCGGATCTTTCCATCGGTCGAAGCGGGAGATCTGCACCACCAGAGGAAGGTCGGTCGGGATCTCGTAATGGTCCAGACGTTCCTCAGTCTCACTTTCGCTCATCTCCCGGTTCAGGATGGAGAAAGGGTCGATGGCAGGCATAAAGAACAACTGGGGTGTCTTCAGTTTTTGTTTATAATCTTTGATGCTCAGGATGACCGCATCATATTTCTCGATGAAGGGGAGCAGGTAATCCCACAACTCCCTGTTCAGGTTCGACAGATCGACGTGGCAGCGCCAGATCCAGGGACCGTTCTTCTTGTAGTGGTTGATCATGGGTAGTGGTTGGGGATCATGGATGATCACCATGTTGTGATTTTCCAGGTGGTTTCGAATGGCATTTTCATAGATTACTTCCTCATATATTTCCATTTTTCGATCGCTTAGATTGATCTCTCCACCTTGCAGGGCATTGTGCATCTTTTTGGTGATGGTGAAAAAATCCGGGGCTCCTTGGATCACCCTCCAGCCTGTCTTGATGCCCACGCTGTTCATCAGAAGCGTCAACGATGTCAGAAGCTCAGCCACCCCGCCTCCATAATAGGTCGCGTTGACATTGGCCACATGAAGGTACTGAAGCGTTTTGGCCTTTTTCCTGATCCGGTCGATCGTCTTGGGTCCGATAAAGGGCTCGTAATCTTCCACCTGAACAACTTTCTGAGGGCTCATGGTCTCATGTAGCTCCTTTCATTAAGTGAGACATAGTTCGAATTTCGATATCCGGATTTCGAATTTAATCGAAAGGCTACCTCATATGCTGGTACAGTCGTTCCATACCTTCGCGGCGACACAGTCCGTACCGGGAGTCATTACTATGGGTTCATCGTCAGGGTGGCAATTCTCTTCACACTTTTTTACCTCCATCCATTGATGCCTCCTCTCGGGTCAATGCCTCAAAGCCAGCCACGATGTCGAGAAGTTCTTCGGTGATGGACATCTGGCGTTGTTGGTGAAACTGAGTGTTGAGCTCTATCAGTCGTTCTTCTATATTCCTCTCTGCACCCTGCATGGATGCAAGCCGGCTGGCGTTTTCGCTCGCTAGGGATTCGGCAAAGGCTCGATAGAGCGAAACAAACAGAAACTGACGAATCAGAGAGGAAAAAAGGCGATTCCAGTCCATGCTATAGGTGGGGAGACCCCGAGTCGGCCATTCTCGCTTCTCCAGGGTTTGCAGCCACTCCACCTTCAAAGGCAGAAGAGAAAGGGTATGGGGCCGGTACGAGGCACCTGATAGGTGTTCGCTGAAGAAGAGGATGACCCGATCGATTTTCTTCCTGGACCGCCACTCCTCAATAATCATGATGATCTCCTGAACCCTTGGTGTGATACCGGAAGTGGAATTGGGGACGGAAAGATACTCCTCAACGGGTTGCCCGGCATCTTCGAGTCGCCCGCCGACACGCCAGCCCGCTGCGAGAAGAGTCCGGTTCTCCAAGCTGATCCCGAGGTGGTCCATTGTCTTCACGGTATGGGATACAATCTGGTCATTCAACTGACCGCACATGCCCTGATCGGAGCCAAAAACGATCGCACCCACTCGATTCGTGGTCTCGGGTTTTAACGAAGCGAGAGTTTCTGGCCTCTTTCGGAGAAGGATTTGAAGCCCCAGCTCCACGGTTCGGTTATATTCGGCAAGGGATTCCGCGGCCTTTTCATACTGACGAATGCTCACAGCGGCAAGGGCCTTCATCGTTTTTACGACAGAGTGGAGGTCTTCCGCTGTTTTGATTCTTCTCTTCACCGATTCAACCGTTTGCATGCTTCGCACTCTCCTGTCCTGATTCGATAACCTTACTGACCAGCCTCAATAGGGCCTCCTGATCTTCGTCACTCAGCTTCTCCCCCGATTCAATGCGTTTACAAAGATCGGGTAATTTTTGTGTCATCGTTCTGCCAATAGCCTTTTCAAACTCAGCGATCTGTTCGGGCATCAGATGGTCAAAGGCACCTCCGGTAACGGCCAGGAGGACGGCGATCTGTTCGGGAACCGGTATCGGTTCATATTGCGGCTGTTTGAGGATCTCCCGTACTCGCCGTCCCCGTTCGAGGGTTTTGCGGGTTTCCTGATCAAGCCGTGTACCAAAACGGGCAAAGGTCTCCAATTCCTCAAATTGTGAGTAAGAAAGGCGAAGGTCACCGGCCACTGCGCGGTATGCAGGTAATTGCGTCTTTCCCCCTACCCTCGATACCGATTTTCCGACATCCACCGCAGGCAGAATCCCTTTTTGAAAGAGGTCGGGTGACAGATAGATCTGGCCGTCTGTAATGGAGATGAGGTTGGTCGGGATGTAGGCAGAGATATTCTGGGCTTCTGTCTCCACGATCGGCAGTGCGGTTAAAGAACCACCTCCGAATTCATCACGTAAATGGGTGGAGCGTTCAAGTAGACGAGAGTGGATATAAAAGATATCACCGGGAAAGGCCTCCCGCCCGGGAGGACGCCGGAGCAACAGGGAAAGCTCACGATAGGCTCGTGCATGGCGTGTCAGATCATCGTACACCACTAACACGTCGCGCCCCTGTTCCATGAAAAACTCGGCCATTGTCGTGGCCGCATAGGGTGCTGCAAACTGTAATCCAGAAGGGTCCCCTCCGGTGGCCACCACCACGATAGAATATTCCATGGCACCATATTTCTGGAGGTCCGCGATCACCCTGGCCACGGCCGAGCTCTGTTTTCCTATGGCACAGTAGACACAGATCACGTCTTTTTCCTTCTGGTTCATGATCGTATCCAATGCGATGGCGGTTTTTCCGGTCTGGCGGTCGCCGAGGATGAGTTCCCGCTGACCCCGCCCGATGGGGATGAGGGCATCGATGACTTTCAGCCCTGTTTGCAAAGGAACCGTCACCGGAGAACGGTCCATGATCGCTGGAGCTTCCCGCTCAACAGCACGGCGCTCTAAAGTTCTCACGGGGCCATTTTTATCCAATGGACGGCCCATTGCATCAATGACTCGACCAAGCAGAGCTTCACCCACCGGGGCATCCAGGACCTTTCCTGTTTGGCGAACTTCTGCACCGGCTCTGAGAGAGTCACTTTTATCAAGCAGAATGACACCCACTTCTTTTGGGTCAACGTTGAAGACCATCCCCAACAGGTTTGCCGGGAAGCGGACGAGCTCCTCTGATCTTACCCTGGGTAATCCTTCTACACGGGAAATACCCTGGCTCACATATTTCACTACTCCAACTTCATGGGCCTTCAATTCCGGCCTGAATTCTTCCAACCCATGATCGAGGATCGCAAAGGTATGATCGAGAAAGATCTTGAGACCCTCAGGTTCTGTCTTCATCTTCCTCCTCTTTAAGTTTCCTTAGAGCTGTCCTTTGTCTCTTCTTCAAGGGCTTCTCTTATCTCTGACTCCAGAGATTCGAAGTAATTGTCTAAACTCCAGGCAATCTTATAACCATGGGCCTTCAACTCCAACCCCAAAATCATATCCGGTGAGGTCTGGAACTTCACCTCGATACCGTCCCCAAGGGGCGCCCTTATCGCTTCGGTGATTCGTTGCTGTATGCTCTGAGGGAGTTCAAAGGCGCTGTTTATGATGACGTTTTTGTCGGCCTTCTTTATCGATCCTACGATTCCTTTTCGACTGTTCTCGTCCAGATCCCGGATGCGGTCTATGAAAACATCGATGATCCGCTCTTCCAGGTCAGCATTGGCCAAATCCTTCAAGGCGCGACGGGCAATGGCATAAATCTGTCTGCCGGCTCGTTGGCGGAGGTCCTGAAGGAATGAGTTCTTCTCCCGCTGGATCGCTTCATGCCATCGGGCCTTCATTTGATCGACCTCCTCACGAGCCTTTTCAATGAGCCCTTTCCGGCGGGCTCCTGCTTCTTCCTCGGCTCGGGAGAGCATCTCTTCGCGTTTCTCATCCCACTCCTGGTTCTTTTTCCGATAGATTTCTGCCTCTTGTTCAGCTTCCTTCTTCCTCTTTTCCGCCTCTTCCAACCGGGAAGCGATGTTCTCCTCCCGCTGATTCATGGCATTGATGATTCGGCCATACAAAAAGTGTTTGAGAAGGAAGACGAGAACCAGAAAGTTGACGATCTGGGCAATGACAGTAAACCAATCGATGAGCATGGGCGATTCTCCTATCGTGAGACCACGTAATCCCAGAAGGGGTTGGCAAAGATCAGGATCATGGCGATCACCAGACAGTAGATGGCAGTCGACTCGATCATTGCCAGACCGACAAACAGGGTTCGGGTGATGGTTCCAGATTCATCCGGCTGCTGGGCGATGGAGCTTAGCGCCTGGGCAACGGCTCGCCCTTCGCCGAGAGCGGGACCGATCGACCCGATGCAGATGGTCAATCCCGCCGTAATGATGGAGGCCATGCCGATTATACTGATATGATCCATATCATCTCTCTCCTTTCGACAGATGTTTGTTGTTTTCCTCTTTTTCGTGGTGTGCACGAGTGGCAGAGGCAATGTAAACCATGGCGAGAATTGCAAAGATGTAGGCCTGGATGAGACCGGTGAGGAGCCCCAATACCTGCATAAGGATGGGAAAGAAAAGGGGTACCACGGCAAGCAAGATGGCCCCGATCTTGGTTCCGCTCATCATGTTCCCGAAGAGTCGAACGGCAAGGGCAAGGGTGCGGGAGATCTCACCCATTACATGAAAAGGAAGCATGAAGACCGTAGGCCTGACATATCGTTTCAGGTAACCGATGGCACCTTTATCCGCAATGCCATAAACGGGAACTGCCACAAAGACAGAGATGGCCAGGGCTGCTGTGGTGGAAAGGGAGCCCGTGGGCGGAACATAGCCGGGTATAATGGCCAAAAGGTTTGAGATCGCAATGAATAAGAAAAGGGTGCCAATAAAAGGGAGATATTGATCCGGTTCCTGCTGACTGACTTCGCGGATCTGATTCCTCATAGCGGACACCAGGACTTCGAGAAGATTCTGCCATCGGGACAGCTTCGGACCTACCGAAAGCTTACGGGTCACCAGCCATGAGACAATCGTCAGAAGCGCCATGACCATCCATGTATACAAAATGGTGGCGTTTAGAGAGATAAATCCCCACTGCCAGATGACGACCACATCCGAACTGATCTCTTTCAAACCTACTACATCCATAACCATCTCCTCACGTAGGTGGGAGTTTCTTTCTCTCACTTCTCAATCGTCGAGTGAGAAAGATTCTCGCCACGATAAAGCCGCAGAGGGAACCCAATAGCCGTTCCCAGCGCCCACCCATAACGAGGTAGAAGCCAAAAAGGGTGATCCCGGTGCGGAGAAAAAAACTGCCCAGGGTGAAGAGCTCAGGTCTCCGCATTTTGGGAAGGTGCTGGATGGTTAGCCACAGGGTGCCAAAGTAAAAGAGACCTATAACCATGCCCGCAATGAATGCAAGTGAAAGATAAAATATATTGATCCCGATCATCTCCCTTCCTTCATCCTTAGTGAAAGATTATTCACGCCTGCTCTCCCGTTTGACCCAGTGCCAGGCATTCACACAACCCAATATCACGCCAATAAAAAGGAGCATCAGCGTCCATGAAAAACGGCTTGGCCAGGTAGTATCAATCCAGATCCCGACCGCCACACCGATCAACGTGGGGATGGCCACTGACCATCCAATCAGGCCAAACATGCCCAGACCAAACCAGATGCTCCGGTCCTTCTCACGCCGGCCTTTCATCTTACGGGATTCCTTTGCCCCGACCTGTTTCTCGAGATCTTCGATGATTTTCCGCCTTCTTTCTTTTGACTTATCCGTGTCGTTCATATTCCCCCAATTCGATAAATCTCCGGACAAGATCCGCTTCAAGCTTGGCCGAAGCTGAATGGGCCATCTTCTCACGATCATCGAGGACCCGAAACTCCTGTTCCACAATTTGTTTCAATGTTCCCAGCTCAGAGCTCCTCACGGCGTTCCGGGTCGAAACCAGGACCTCTCGGCCAACCTTGACCAGGGTTCCCTCATCCACTGCAATAAATTCCTCATGGCCTTCAGCGGATTCGAAGATAAGAATTCCCGGTGGAAGGGCTGCTACGAAATCGATATGGCGCGGCAGAAGACAAAAGGAACCGTTTTCAGCCTCAGCGATGACTTTTGTCACTTCCTGATCAACTAAAATTTCGGTTGGAAGCAATACCTTCAGTTTCATTTTTTCTTTACTTCATCGATCGTTCCGATCATGTAAAAGGATTTTTCAGGGTAATCCGTAAACTCGTCATTTAGAATGCGTTCACATCCCTCCAGGGCTTCCTGGAGATGAACCAACTTTCCTTCGTGCCCTGTGAATTGTTCTGTGACAAAAAAGGGTTGGGTCAGGAAACGCTCCAGCCGACGGGCACGGTAGACCGTCCGCCGGTCTTCCTGGGAGAGCTCCTCTATCCCTAACATGGCAATGATATCTTTAAGATCTTCGTAAGTGGCCAGGGTCTTTCTTACTTCCTGAGCAATACGATAGTGTTGATTTCCAACGATATGAGGTACCAGCATCTTGGATCCGGACTGCAATGTATCGATCGCCGGGTACAATCCTTCACTTGCCCTTTTGCGCGACAGTACGATCGAGGCAGAGAGATGTCCAAAGGTGTGCACAGCTGCAGGGTCTGTAAAATCATCGGCCGGGACGTAGACCGCCTGGACCGATGTAATGGCACCTGTGGCGGTATTGCAGATCCGCTCTTCGAGCGCTGCAAGCTCTGTTCCCAGAGTGGGTTGGTAACCGAGGCGGGAGGGGAGCTGGCCCATAAGTCCCGACACCTCAGCTCCAGCTTGAATAAAGCGAAAAATATTGTCGATCAGGAGTAACACATCCTGCCGGACATCATCACGGAAGTATTCGGCCATGGTCAGTGCCGCATGTCCCACCCGAAACCTGGCCCCGGGCGGTTCATTCATCTGGCCAAATACCATGACCGTGTTCTCCAATACTCCAGCCTGTTTTAATTCGCGGTAAAGCTCTTCCCCCTCCCGGCATCGCTCTCCAATACCACAAAAGAGACTGACCCCCTCATGCTGTCCAACCATGTTATGGATCATTTCCGTAATCAGTACCGTTTTACCCACACCGGCGCCTCCGAACAGTCCAGCTCTTCCGCCCCTTTCCAGGGGAGCGAGGACGTCGATCGCCTTGATCCCGGTTTCGAAGACCTCTGATACAGTGGACTGCTGGGTTAGAGGGACCGGTTCCCGGTGAATGGAGCGCCATTCTTCCACTTGAATCTTTTCCCTCCTGTCGATTGTTTCTCCGAATACGTTAAAAACTCTGCCGAGCAGTTCCTTCCCAACAGGAACACTGATCTGGCGCCCCGTATCGCTAATGGTCGAGCCAAGGGCCAAGCCTCGCGTAGGGGTCAAGGCGATTCCCCGCGCTCTCTCGGAATCGAGGTGGGTGATCACTTCGATCACCATCTTTCCATCATCCCCTGTTCTGAGCAGATTATAAAGTGGAGGAAGCCGTCTGGGAAATTGGGCATCCACCACACTTCCCCGAACTGAGACGATTGTTCCCTGATTGGTTTGAGGTTCTTTATTATCCTGGTCTTTCAAGACTCATCCCCAATTGGGCTCATCAAAATCACACACCATCTTTCGTTTCGAAATCACTTCATGATCCTCAAAAACTTCGCATTGATCGCCACAATCACGGTGCTTATGGACATGAGAGCCGCCCCCAGAAGGTTTTGTAGTTGTAAAACACTCCTGCTGCAAGAGGGATGGCAAAGGCATTATACCCGGTTGCCCATCCGAGGTTCTGTATCATCTTCTGGTAAGTTGCACGGGTAAGGCCAAGGATGGCCACGGCATCAAGGGGATTGCTTCTTACAAGGATGATATCCACTGTCTCTATGGCAACATCGGGGTTAACCTTACCCAGGGGAGAGTTTGAATGCCCTTCATATTCCCGTAGGATTTTGATGGCTGCGGCGGCAATGATGATGACAAATACGATCAAAAAAAGATTGCTGACGAGATCCCGGCCATAAGATTTTCTCCTTTCCAAACCTTTTAGAGGATCTAAACTACCCTCGCCTGCGAAGGTAGTTTAACGATCAAAATATCCCGCCTTCTATGCCACGGGGACTAACACCAAGGGCTATTCAATCTTTTCTTCAGGCTTAGTAACCTTCAAAAACAAGGAGACCTTCGATGCTTTCTCTCCAGATTGGAAAAGAATTGGCATTCCGGTTTCATCCAAGTTTCCGAACGTGATCGCTTGGATATCCAGGATGTCTTTCGATTTATTGGTTATTTTCAGCTGACCCTGCATGTTCGGCGTCTCAACAATCTCTTTAGAAGCAATGTCTACGACCGTGCCGACCTTAAGGTCGCTAAGCTCCACAAGAAAATTCTGACCCTTAAGCCCTGACTTCGGGGGATGACGCAATCGCTTGCCGATGACAAGGAAGGCCTACCCCTTGGTTGCCGTCCTCACCGCAGGGAGAGAGCAGTGAGGCTAGCCCGAACAGGCCGGTTTCTTTTATCCGGTTTGATCCATAGCCGGAGATGAGTCACCCCCTCGGCGGCAACCACCCACTCTTCACGCTCAAAAGTCGTGCCGGGAGGAGAGAAATTATATTCCTGGCGCAGCAGCTCGCAGTAAGTTCGTCCGCCATCAAGAGAAATGGCCAACTGCAACTCCTGGGTGCGACTGGCCTGGTTTTCCTCCACTTCCAGAAGGACCTGTTGAATCTTCTGTGGCGTGTCAAAGGTCAGAATCAGCGTCTGTTCACCGGGCGTTTCCGCGACCCAGCGACTCCCTCCGGGCCCGCGGCGAGCATCGAAGGCGTTCTCAACCGGATGGTCGGCCGTTTCAGAAGTCACCAACACGGAGGCGATGGCGGCAACGTCCAGTTCTCCTGGCAACAGAGCCGATGGGGCCGAATTTGATTTGAGGATTCGTTTTCGCATATCTTTGCCTTAGGTCAGGTTTCCACCAGAGTCGTCCTCAATTAATAGATTTCCTTACTATTATGGGTTATTCCATCCCTCACCTCTGTGGGTTCTCCAGTGGTTTGCTTGCCTCTCCCTGAGGTTTCATCTGCCTCTCCAAGATCTCGATTTCTTTCTTCAAATTTTTCTCTCTGAATGAAGCCTTAATACTCCTGGGAATCCAGAGAAAGAGAATGATGAGCATCCCTGAACCGACAGACACTAAGATCGTATAGATCAATGAAGTCTTAAAATTCCAAAAGAGGAATTTCATCACCACAGGTGGAGCCGTTGAATTTTGAACCATAAAAATAGCCA
>JBGVTJ010000221.1:0-2397 GCA_041862515.1 Thermodesulfobacteriota bacterium
CCGAGAAGTTGAGGAGGAAACCGGCCTGAAAGATCTGACATTTGTATGGGGCCATGACTATCGAGAAACCCCACCGTACGGGCGCGGTAAGGTGGCGCGCTACTACACAGCTGAAACCAGGCAATCGCAGGTGGTTCTGCCGGTAAGCCCTGAACTGAAGCGCCCGGAGCACCATGAGGCCCGCTGGGTTACGTACGAGGAGGCCCGGCGCCTGGTCTCACCTCGCGTGATTCCCATTTTGGATTGGGCGAACACGGTTGTCACTGGGAAAGAGATCCTGGCTCCGCCCGAAACCGGATGATCATACCCCTCTCGTTCCAAGGACAAACACCATAGGACCCTTCCCCTGAGTGCTTCCGAGCCGACCCTTTGGGGGTGACGATGCGTTTGAAGAGAATTCTATTATCGTGGAGCGGGGGAAAAGATAGCGCCATGGCTCTCCATGAGATGCAGAAAACAGAGGGCTATGAAATCGTTGCCCTGTTGACCACGGTTACTGATGGGTACCAAAGAGTCACCATGCACGGTGTTCGGGAAGAGCTCCTTGAACGGCAAGCTGAATCCCTGGGTTTACGGCTGCATAAAGTCTTGATTCCCCAAAACCCCACCAATGAGGAATATGGATCAATCATGAGAGAAGTGCTTACCAAATACAAGAATGAGAATGTCCATTCCGTGGCCTTTGGCGATGTGTTTCTGGAAGATTTGAGAAGGTATCGAGAGGACAATCTCGCCAAGATAGGAATGAAAGGAATTTTTCCGATCTGGAAGAGGAATACGGGCGAATTAGTAAGGACCTTTATCGATGTCGGGTTTAGGGCAGTCGTGACATCTGTTGATTCCAAAGTTCTCGACGCATCCTTCGTTGGAAAGGAAATTAGCCACAATTTCATCCGCCGGCTTCCTCCACATGTTGACCCATGTGGGGAAAAGGGAGAACTCCACTCCTTTGTTTTTGACGGGCCACATTTCAGGGAGGAAGTGACATTTACCATTGGGGAAATAGTCTTGAGGGATTCCTTCTACTTTTGCGATCTCGTGCCAGCTTAACGAAGATGCTGGACCGAATATTGCATAGTGAAGTATGGAGACACCCCGGTAAGCCTGAAAGTGGATCGGTCGGATGCCAGGTACGCAGAAGAAAGGGAGGATGCCATGGAAGGCCAAAGGAGATTAAGGTTTATTATTTTGTTCGTCTCCATGCTTGTATTTCCCCAAGCAGTCATAGCGGGTCAGTGCGCCGAAGAAGCGGCCCTAAAGGCATCACAGGCATGGTTGAGCCTGGTTGACCAGGGTGACTACGTGAAGAGTTGGGAAGAAGCCGCGGCGTGCTTTAGGATGGCCGCGACACTGGAGCAGTGGCAGAGATCAATGATGGCATTCAGAAACCCCCTTGGGAAGGTCGTTTCACGGAAACTGAAATCCAAACATTATACCAAAACCCTGCCCGGTGCCCCTGATGGGGAATACGTGGTCATGCAATACGAAACTTCCTTTGAGAACAAGAAATCTGCCATCGAGACCATTACACCCATGCTGGATAAGGATGGGAGGTGGAGGGTCTCAGGTTACTACATCAGATAGCCACGGGCTGATGCCCAAATTCCAATCCGCTCCTGATTCGCTTCAGGTTGGCTCCAAAAACAGGGCTTGAGGCGTACCCAAGGGATTCCCTCCTGAGACATTTTCTGGCTTGACACTCAAGTCATTTCCCCGCTATGCTCTAAGTTACCACCAGCGAGTTCTTACCGTTTCGCTCCACGGGCTCTTTACTACCTTCTCAGCTCGAGGGTAAGGGGTTACTTTTAAATCTGAGATTTTCCTTTGACACACGAGGTTCTTCCCGCTAAGTTCCACATTATCAATGGTGAGTTTCAGGCATGCACGGTCGCCGGAGGTTTTTGAAGACCATGGGGCTGTCGCTTATGGCAGCCTCCCTCCCCCGGTCGAGCGGGAGGGCGGAGGTGTTGGGGCGCACACCGCAATTTTCAGATGCCAGTGAGCTCGTGACGCTCAAGGCGCTTCCCCTAGGGGCGAGGGACGATGAGGTCGTAGCCGCTTCCCGAGACGTGGCGGAGGCGGCGACGGATTTTTCCTGGCTTTCTCGGGGCGATACGGTCTTGATCAAGCCGGCTTCCAACTCGGCCAAAAAATACCCGGCTACGACCTCACCGCTTGCGATCAGAGCGATAGTAGGTCTCTTGAAGGAGAGGGGCGCGGGAAGGGTGATTGTAGCCGATAAGCCGGGCGTGGAACACGTGTACCAGGACAGGGAACGCCAGCGCAGCTCAAGCCGCGAGGTAATGACAATAAACGGTTTGCACCAGGCAACCGTGGAATCCGGGGCGGAGGCCCATTACTTCGATGAGGCGGGCTACGACGCATATTTCGGTGAGC
>JBGVTJ010000222.1:0-4444 GCA_041862515.1 Thermodesulfobacteriota bacterium
AGTCCAACTTCTGCGTTGCGCTGCATCCTTCGTCACTGCAGCGTACTGTAAGTACGCCTCATTCCTCAGGATTTGCGCGCCTTGAATTTGGAGCTTTTTACTTTGCCATCGAATTTAGACCGGCAAGTGCCCCGCAAGCCCCGCCTTGTAGGCGGGGTCGAGAAGCCCAATGGGTCGAGGGGCACAATGAAAAATGAAATTTCGTTTCCGGGAAGCCCCGCCCTGTGGGCGGGGAGCTTCACTTTTTACGAGATAATCATGATTGATCAAAGATCTCCTTGGGATAGGAGCCCAGTATTTTCACGAAGGCGAATGTTGATGATCTCGTAAAAAGTCAAAATTCGATGGCAAAGTAAAAAGCTCCAAATTCAAGGCGCGCAAATCCTGAGGAATGAGGCGTACTTACAGTGCGCTGCAATGACGAAGGATGCAGCGCAACGCAGCCCTTCGGCCTTGCTCAGGGCCGTGAGCATGTCGAACGGAAGTTGGACTTTTTAGGAAGCCATCAATCTTGACTAATGAGGTGAATTATCTTGGCTGAATTATTAATCCAGAAACCCTTGAAGCCTTTCGGTAACAGCTCAATCTCGTCACGACGAGTCACACCGAACCTCTTAAGATATTCCGCGGCCACCTCTATATTGTCAGATCGTATCCCTAACCAAATCTCAGCTTGGCTCATGTGGTCAACTTTATCAAGCCATAGGCGCTGCTCACCGAACTCAAACACCACGATTGGGGCCTCCTCTTCGACTAAAGGCAAGCCAAGGATGTCCCGCTCGTGGAACAATACGCTCACTTACTACCAACCAGTCCCACAAGAATCCTGCCATCACGGGGATCATGAAAATTCCTGCGGCAATGGCGGTTAGAGGGGGCCTAAAGATGGGAAAGAGAATCACGGCAATTAAAAAACTTGCCATAAACCGACGATACGTGCTTGGGGGTAAAGGACGAACCGCTTTCCCCAACATCTTTCGTACCCAAATACCTAGATGGAAGAAGTAATAGGCGGCACCGACCGATACGTACCATAACGGCACCTGTCCATACTGGAATGCCAGGAGAGCGGCAATGAGGGTGCCCAGCGCATCAAAATCCTGATCTAAGAGTTTGCCGAAGACTGAGGTTTCCTCACGGAGACGGGCTAAACACCCGTTGAAAAGATCGGCTGTAATCGCCATGGAATACAGGATCGCTGGCATCCAGGCTAGCCAACCGTCGGGTCGGGGTGAAAAGAGAAACCCCCCCAAGATTAATAATCCTCGCAACAGAGTCATTTGATTAGCCATACCTAAGTAAGTCAAAGGTTTTCCTTCCGGTGGGCGGGCTTGCATTCGCAAAGCCATCAAGATTCGCCACTGCTCATACGCGAGGATCACAGCTGTGATAAACGTCCAACTTACGGCATAGACCGAAACCCATGCTCGTGACAGAAATCTGTAGCCTTCGTAAATGAGGACGAGATTAAAGATGAGCAGGCTAACTAATTGGCACGTAACCCTGTGCCCATGAATGAGGCCACCAATAAGCTCTCCACCAATGGCTAAAGGAGTTTTTCCCCCGGGGATGTCTCCCTCCCAATCTTCCGCCTCTTGCTTGAAAGATTTAGCCATCATCCCCTCCACAATCCTCTTTTTCCCCTTTGCCCCGGTTCACGCCTGATTTTCATATCTCTTTAGACGTTACTGGGTGCAGTCAAAACCATATTCCTTCGTTTATTTCGACATTCAGAAAGATCCCGCCTAACAGAGGCCATTGCTTGCATCAGCAGGATATGTGACGGGCGTAAACATCACCAGAGTGGTCGTTCACCCGTATGTTTTTCAAAAGAGTGACCATTCTATGGGGACACAGCCAGGCAGGAGATTTTAGCCGGTGCGATTCACCCGGTGACCAGTTAAAATCATACGTGGCCAGTTGTCCCAAACACTCGATACAATCCAGGGCGATGTCAATCGCGGCCGGGCTATATTCAAAGGAAAGGGCTGGGATGGGCTTCGACAGCCCACGCAATACTTCCAGTTCGTAACCCTCAGCATCGATCTTGCAAAACCTGGACTCCCCATACCGTGCAATAAGGCTATCGAGGGTAGTGACGGTAACGGGAAGAGTCGTATCCCATCGCACATTGGCGAAAGTATTCGTCTGCCGAACCGCGTTTATCCAGCGCCAGGAGAGTGTGGTAACGGTAAGGGTAAAACGGCTCATGAACAAGGTTCGTATGCCGGGCGCTGAACCGACGGCCCCTTCAACAAGGGCAATGTTGGGATGACGCCCATACCAGCGTTTCAACAAACGCATGCAATGAGGTTGTGGTTCAATACCGACAATGCGAGCTCCAAAGGTTGGACCAGACACGCAACCGATTGCCTACATGGGCGCCAATGTCAAAGCAGAGATCATTTGCTTGGATGAACTGAGCGTAAAAGCGGGATAGGCGGCGTTCCCTAAAAGGAATGCAGTAATACAGAAAAACTGATCGAGGGATGCCAACTTGCTGCCAGAATGTGCTCATGTCAATTGGGAAACCCACGGCAAGCAACGACCGCTCACTCGAAAATCCCGCTAACTATTGGCTTGGGAAAGAAAAGATCCTGGATGGCAATCGTCCGGCTAATCAGATGCCAGCTGGTCTGATTCCGCTTGACTAAGGATGCGTTTCGCCTCGGTAAGCTCTTTATACAAATTTTTGACTTTTGCGAAATCTTTAGCAACAAGCGCCTTCAGCAAATCACCCTCTAGTTCGGCAACTTCAAGGCGCTTGTAATAATCCAGAGATTCCTTGAGGTGCGCCAACACGATTTTACCGGTCAAAAGAGGATGATTATTAGTCACATTTGCATCCTTAAATCTGAGACCATGCTCGAGTTCTACCTCGAGCCCCCTGCAAAAGTCCTCAAGGGCAATATTCATCCCTTCGACATTGACCTCGCCCAGAATTACTCTGGCTTCTTCCGGTAGTACCCTAGCCTCCTCCAATGTGGTCCAATCCCTCATATTGAGTTCTTTGCAGACTCTTCTGACTTCCTCAACTGTTACGTATTCTGGAAGCTCCATAGTATCCCCCCTAGTTAGGTTTTTTCGACTTAACAGCTAGAGTTATAAAATTCTTACTACCTTCTGTAATCCTCGATTTGTTGCCTAATCTGATAGAATAACATTGTCGCTGCCCATTGTATTGAAGATCAGTTCCATTAAAAGATTTTTCTGGGGAGAAGTCAATTGAAGTAGATCTTGGATATATGAATACCCGTTACTAATTGGCAGGTAATTTGATTTGAAAAGTCAAAATTTAATATTTAAGATGTAACCCTATGACTTTACAGATCGTCGTGTAGGCTGACAAAACAACTCTCGAAGGAGGTGGTTATGGGTTGTACTGGACTGATAGTTCAAGAGGTTACCATTCCTCGCAACAGCGGACAGGCTTTTGAATTAAAGAAGGGGCAGGTGATCCGAGTGATCGGCACTACCATCGCCGATTTTGTGGCCTTCAACCGGGATGACCTCACTGACCGGTTCGACCAGGCCCGAACCAAGGTTTACAACCGGAAGATTTTCATCAGCACCGGGGATGTGCTCATGACCAAGTCCAATCGCCATTTGCTCACCATCATAAAAGATACCTATGAGGAAGGTACCCACGATCTGCAGCATGGTATGTGCAGCCGCTCCCGTTTCGAGCTCGCAGCCCGAGAAGGGAGGCTCGCCGAGTACTATTTCCGAGACATCGCTCCAGAGGAGTTCCCTGATCATGGCTGCTGGGAAAACCTGACCGAGGCATTGAAGCCATGGAATATTCCACCTTACGACATCCCCAGCCCTTTTAACCTGTTCCAGACCGTCAATATCGACGCGCGAACGGGGCTCATGGTGAACAGCACCACCCGACCTAAGCCCGGTACATATGTTGACCTGCGCGCGGAGATCAATTGCTTGGTGGCCATCAGCTCCTGCCCAGACTTGTGGGCTGGAGGGAAACAGGGCCTTCAGGTCCAGGTGTACGAGGAACCTGAGGCTTAAACCGAAGGCACCTAGAGGAGCTAAATCTATCCGTTCACAACCTTGAAGGGAAGGAATGGGGAGGGTTTTTTGATTAGTCCCGAGAGTTCTAAAAATTGCCTGGGGTAATTTGGCAAGTGATTCAGAAGCGATCCGGGGTTGGATATCCTTCATGGAAAATAATGCAATCGCAAATCAATACTTTCGGCTTGCCTCCTCAAGCAAGATTTCATCTACTATGCATAGTCTCTCCTTTTCCTTCATCTTCTCATCGATCAATAGCTCTTTTAACCCAGGCATTGGGAAATAGTGCGAGGAAAGTAAACAGGGCTAGAGGGAGCCCCAGGATGGGTTTTTTCATGCCCAATATTACCCGAATAAAGGAAAGGATCTAGCATAAATATAATAGAACGTTCTCCTTTTATTACGATGAATCGGG
>JBGVTJ010000223.1:0-6391 GCA_041862515.1 Thermodesulfobacteriota bacterium
TGAGCAGTTCGGCCTTGAGACATGTCGACGAGCCCCTCGGCCTGAGCTCGGGTCGAAGGCTCATGTCGAGTCGCTCACTGCCGAAAGGCTCGGGCCGAATGGAGTGAGGAATTTCCTAGACTCAATGTGGCAAGATACGTCACCGTATTTGCGAATCGAAGCACTAAGTCATTGTCTCAAAAGTTGAGGCCGTGGTAAAGGGGGGGGACTTGAGGCTAAAGGACTATATCGAAAATCGCGCTCGAATTTTCAACCGAGATTCCGAGTTCTCGTGCCCTGATCAATGCAATCGATTCGGCTGCAAGGACGGAAGGCTCCATGTCAGCGTCAGTATCATTGATCTGGTGGCAGCTTCCCTTCTAACGGGGAAAAAGGCCTCCCATCTTTTTCGGGGTCATTATAAGATCGGAACCTCTCCCATGGAAGAAAACCCATGGATTCGGCGATTTGCCCTCGAACTGAAAAAGCCCTGTTCCTTCTTGACTGGGAAGGATTGTGGCATATATGGAGCAAGGCCCATCACCTGTGCCCTCTTCCCTGAGGCTTTCTTTCTCTTTCCAGGACAGAAAGGGGACTTGGATGAGGGGAAATTTGGGCACTATCCCTGCCTACGGGAGCCACTGGTACTCTCGGAAAAGAGGTGTTCCTCCCTCATTGAGTTGATGAAAATGGCCCGTCGAGAGGTCTTGCTCACGGAATTTTACCTTTTTGGATTCTCCCCCTTCTCTATCGATCTGAGAAACAGCGTGATTGACCTGACGGAAGTCTCCCGGGATATCTCCGGGAGTAATGGAGATGGCGAGAGGCCTTATGAGATCCCTCATGAGGCCTTTGAGAAGATACTGGTTCGAAGGTTGGGAAAAGGGGGGTACCTTTCGAGGATCGACTCCAAGGTTGAAGAGCTCAATAGCACAAGTGGCATTGAGGCATTATTTAATATAAAGGAGTGGACCGACCTGATGGCAGCAGATGATAAGGACTTCCCCTACTGCTATGAATTCGGTGAGGGGAACAGGCTAAGATTGGTCAAAAGGCTCACCCAAGGGGTGAGAGTCCTTGTTGGAGGGGAATAAACGATCCATGAAGTTGATCAGTAATATGGTTTGGCTGAGAATCCTGTTAACGGCAGCGGTCTCCATAGCAACAGCAGGGGAAGTTGTTAACGGGGAAGAGCGCCAATGGAAGCTGGAACTTTCCTCCTTCAGCGGGATGATGGAGAGAGTATCAGGCGATTGGGAACGATTGGATGAAAGGGTTTTCCGACAGCGGGACAGGGAGGCTGCTCCCACAATAGTGCTCTTCGGCAGGAATGAATGGGCTGATTACCGGTTGAGAATGAGGGCGCGAATCATGGAAGGAACCGGCGGATTACTGGTATTTTTCCGGTATCGAGATGAGGACTGGAGCCTCTGGTGGAGCCTCAGTAGTCAGGAAGCCATTCCTTCGGGGATCGGACAGAGCCGGTGGGATTACGGAAAAATTATTCCCCAAACCGGGATCCCTCATTTGATAGAAAAGCGGAAGTGGTATGAAATTTCCATCATCATCAGGGGGAGAGAGATTAAGGGCTATGTGGATGGGAACTTAGAGATGGAATATATCCTCCCAGACGATGGAACCCATACCTCGGGAAAACTCGGCCTTGGCACGTGGGGGGCCGTTGCCGAATTCGACCTCCTTGAAATGGAGCAATTCGACGCGGAAATGATCCTTGCTCCCCCCTCTTTAAGGGGAAAGGTTTTGGTGAGGGGAATGGAGGAGGTTCCCATTCCGGGGGCGGAGATAAAGGGGACCTTTGGAACCATCAACACAGGCCCTGAGGGTCAGTTTTTCGTCAAGGGGTTAATTCCGGGACGGAACGTTTTCACCATTACCGCTCCCGGTTTTGTGTCCCAGCGGGTAATCTTTAACCTCGAGGAAGGGGAAAACATCAAAGCCTTTTACCTGAGGCCACGGATTCCAATTGATGGAGGAAAAATTCTATTCTTCAGGGAATATGAGCGAGATGAGGGAATGCCCAGGGGAGATCTCTTTGTTCTCTATCTGGGAAGTGGAGTTGAGCGGAACATAACTCAACGCCCCGGGGCCTATTTCTCTCCCCGTTGGTCACCCGATGGATCCATGGTCGCTTTCTACACCCTCGACTCGAGGGAGATTTTCATCACCCCGGCAGAAGGAGGCCAAATGGAAAAGGTGGCCTCTGGAATATCTCCCCTTTGGTGCCCGGATGGGCAACGGCTCTTATTCTTGGATGGTGAAAGGCTATGGTCCCTTAAAAGGGGAGAAGCGGGACCCGTCTTCCTTTTCGAGAGTTCCGCGTATATCAAGGACTATTCGTGGTCGCCTGAAGGTAATCGGGTGCTCTTTGAATCTCAATCCCACATCTTTGTGGTCAACGCAGACGGAGGGAAATTGAGAGAAATAGCATACCCGGGGGGAAATCCCATATGGTCCCCTGATGGAAAAACGATTCTATTCATATCTCCACGAGGCCTGATGAAGGTGGATATCGAGGATGGGAAGGAAATCGAAATAGCCCCCTCTGGTCGATTTGAAGACCTCCAGTGGTCTCCCGATGGATCCACAATCGCATACCGAAGGTGGGATGAAGATCCCGATGGAATGCAAAGGCTCGTCCTCTACCTCGCAGAAGCCAACGGAGGTGAGCGTTACAGGAGCTTCTACTCGATCAAGGAGGGAATTCATGAGTATCGCTGGTCCCCCACACGCAATGAGTTGGTTTTGCTGACAGGGAGGGAACGGCCAATGCCAAATACCATCTATCGTATGGAAGTGGCGGAGAAAAAGGTTTCCCCCATTATCGACTTTCCTGCTGCTAATCTCCAATGGTCTCCGAATGGGCAATGGATTTCATTTTTATCGCAAGGGGAAGCGGGCTGGGATATTTATGTCATCAAGGGCGATGGGACAGGCCTCAAGAAAGTGACCGACACTCCGGAGACGGAATTTCAGGAAAGTTGGTGTCCAATCCTCCGTTAAAACAGGCTCAAAGGTATGAGAAAAGAGGCATTCCTTTCTTAGAGAGCATAGTGATGGAAAGTGCTAACGAAAAGGGGTATGAGATCCTTTTCATGGGTCCCGTTATCCATACGGCTGAGGAGAGGCAAAGGGTGATTCAAGGACTCCAGGCCCGATTCAACCTTTCCCGGGAAAGGGCAATACGATTGGTCCAACGAGCACCCATTGTGATCAAAAGGGGTGTGACGGAAAAAGAGAGTGAACGGTACGTCGAGGCTTTCCATTCCATCGGGGCGATGGTCCGGGTCAGGGAATATCTCCGTTCCAATGATATAACAAGGGAAGATGGGACGATGCCATATCGCCCCGGTGAAGAAGAGAAATATTGTCCCTGGGAGGACTTGGAAGAACTGGGATTCTTCGAGGCCCTTCTGACCACCTTGAAGGAGGTCCTCCTTTCTCCCACCCAATTCTATCGTCGAATGCCGACGAGAGGGGGATTTAAGCATCCCTTGATCTTTGGCCTCATCTTAGGGGTATTGGGAGGAGTTTTAGGCCTAGCATGGCAGCGGGTATTTATGCTTCGAATCGGGCAATCTCCGGGAATCACTACGACCCATTTGGTAGGAATAACCATCGGGCTGCCGCTTATCGTTTTGGTCACCCTCTATCTCGGGAGTGCTATCATTCACCTCTGCTTAATGGTCGTCGGGGGAAACCGAAGGGGTTTCGAGGCTACGTTCCGGGTTGTCGCCTATTCATGGTCAACCCAAATCTTTGCCTTAATCCCCTTCGTCGGGGGTTTGGTCATCCCCATATATGCCTTGGCCATCGAAATCATCGGTCTGAAGGAGGGCCATGGCATCGGTGCCGGAAGGGCGGTCTTGGCTGTATTTTTACCCTTCATCGCCATGGCGGCATTTTTCGTGTTGGTAGCAATCTCTCTGCTCTATAAACTGAGTGAGCTTTTGTGATTTCGAGGTCTACCTTGGGAAAAGGCTGACGGGCCAGTTCATCTCAGGAAGCCTTTTGCCAAAAGGGACACTGATTCCATATGCGCCTTATCCTCATATTCATCGTCGTTCCTCTGATCGAGATTCTGCTTCTTATCGAGATCGGGAGCCGAATAGGAGCGCTCAATACCATCTTGATCATCGTCGTAACCGGGATACTCGGTGCGTCTATGATGCGCCAACAGGGTTTCACCATTATCAGGAATATTCAGAGGGATCTTTCCCAGGGTCGCATGCCAACGGGAGAACTGATCAATGGAGCATTGGTACTGGTAGGGGGCATCGTACTATTGACCCCGGGTTTCTTCACGGACGCCGTGGGATTTGTTCTCCTTATCCCCGCCACCAGGGCCTTGATTCGTAAAAAGATCGAACTCCTCATCCGCCGGAAGATTGAATCAGGGGATATCCACATCTTCTTTCGCTGAGAAGGTTGCCTTTTGAGCCCCCCCTATTTTGCGATAAGCAATGGCTGCCATCCCCCCAAGGATAAGGAAACGTCTGTGATGGAGATGTGGAAGATATGAAAGTTGAATGAGGAGCTTCAGCCTTTACCCCCCGATCTTTATCTGTGTGCGAGTCTCATCTGGAATCATCAAAGTCGAGTCCGTCCTCAAGAATTCATCTACTATGAAATATTTACCTCCCCCGTCTATGATTTGCCTTGAACTTGCGTCTGAGTCCTCATTTCCAAAGGTCTTCCTTCAAGCGCCTAAGCAACCATTGATCGAACTTATTTCATTATTCCTATTACTCGCAAGGCGTGTTTTATTGAGAAGTATTCTACACGCTGCCCATATTTTTCATCCCATCCAGCACTAGCAACTAAGTCACGTACTGGTCCTTTCATTCCGGCAAACACAAAATCTATCCCTTTCTCTTGATAATCCTTCATCATTTCCTCCAATGTCTGGATGGCCACCGCATCGACATCATTCACACCAGATAGATCGATAAGAATCCACTTCAAATCGGGTTTATCTACTATTCTCTTGCGCAACAGGTTTTCACAGAAGGCCATGTTGGCAAAGTAGAGGGATGCATCTATGCGCAGGATAAGCACCTCTGGAAATGTTTTCGCTTCTGGGAATCGGTTGACGTTACGAAAAACATCCTCCTTCTCCAGATAACCTATTTCGGCCGTGTGAGGGTGAGAGCTTCTCCAGATAAAGACCAGCAAGGAGAAGGTCACTCCCATGAGAATTCCCTTTTGGCTGCCAAACACTAATGTAGCGATGAATGTGAGCAAATACGTCCATCCATCGATCTTTTTCACTCGAAATAGGTGTTTCGCGCCCCTCACATCGATGAGGCCGATGACGGCGACCATAATTATCGCGGCAAGAACTGCTTTGGGAAGGTAGTAGAACAGAGGTGTTAGAAGCAGTATAGTTAGGATCACAATCAGGGCAGTGAATATCGACGCCAGAGGGGTCCGTGCACCGGCTTGATAGTTGACCGCCGTCCGGGAAAACCCTCCCGTCACCGGGCAGCCGGACAAAAAGGAACTTACGATATTGGCCAGCCCAAGTCCTTTGAGTTCCAGGTTTGAATCTATCTTATATCTCTCTTTAGCGGCAATTGATTCGGCGACCGCGATGGACTCCATGAATCCGACAAAAAGGACTGTCAGTGCTGTCGGCAGCAAGATTCCGAATGACTCCGGCCTGAACGTCGGTAGGGAGAGATCTGGAAGGCCCCGGGGGACATCACCAACAATTTTGACCCCCATCCTATCCAATCGAAGAAAACCGACTACGAGCGCACTCCCTGCAAGGATCAAAAGAGGGGCCGGGAAATTTGGCATTTTCCTTTTGAAAATTAGCAGGAGGGCAATGCTCGCCATTCCAATTGCCAGGGTGACTGGATGTGTTTCTCCAATGCGCTGCCCGGCTTCCGCGACTAAATGGATAACTGAATGTCCAGCCGACAGCTTGATTCCCAATAGGTGATTCAACTGGCTCAGCCATATAACAATCGCGGCGGCGGAGGTAAACCCGCTAATAACGGCATGGGATAAAAAGTTGACAAAGGATCCCATGCGCAAAACGCCCATCGTTACCTGAATCACGCCCACCATCAGCGAAAGAAGCAGAACGAGGGAAACATACTGTTCTGATCCCGGCTGCGCCAATTTGGAAACCCCCGAGAAAACTAAAAGTGATATCATCGCCACAGGTCCAACTGCCAATTGGCGGGAGGAACCGAACAGGGCATAGGCAATCAGCGGGAAAGTGGAGGCATACAGCCCGATAACAGGAGGCAGTCCGGCAAGCATAGCGTAAGCCATTCCCTGTGGGACCAACATTACGGCAACAATCAATCCGGCGGAAAGATCTTTGCTTATATCGCTCCGCTCATACTTTTTCAGCCACTCAAGAGCAGGGATGATCTTTTGG
>JBGVTJ010000224.1:0-11546 GCA_041862515.1 Thermodesulfobacteriota bacterium
AAGGTGAGAGGTTGGAGGTTAAAGGCCAGAGGTTAAAGGTTGGGGGTTAGAGGTCAGAGGCTAGAGGTTAAATTAAAGGGCATTGGGGGCAGACTTTAGAATTGAATTTCTTGCCCCAAGCTACCCCCCCAATTTGGTGCTGCGGTTATGGGGTAGGAAGGAGGATCTATCACGCGACGGGATCAATCAGCTCCAGAAAATGAAAACGATGAAAGTCCATGTCTCGGGTATATATCCTCTTTATGCCGTGCTCTCTCATCAACACTGCGGTCTGTAAGTCGTACATTAAGTTGCCGCTGAGATGAGGAATCTCCTTCATCACTTCAGCGACCACCTCAGCATGCCGTTCCGTCGGGATAAGTATGCCCAGAGAAGGCGAAGAAATGACGGCCTCGATGAAATTCCATGCCCGGCTAGCTGACCAAGGTTTGCGGAAGATCCTTGGATGGGTTGTTACGCGGAGAAACTCGTACACAATCCCCCAGGTTGAGTACCATGCTGACGCTTGATTCCGCCATTCCTCAAGTGCCTCGAAACATTGGGCATGAAATGGCGAGTCCTCATCGGCAGCATAGACGAGGATGTTTGTGTCCACGACGAACACTAGCGTCCTTCCATAGCTTGATAGAGGGCATCACGGTCCGCAATGTCAACCAGTTGCCCCCCGCTCTTGAAGGTCGGCAAGGCTGGGAGGTCTCGTTTACTCTTTCTGGATTTGAAAAGGAGGCGCAGAGCGGACTCCACCAGTTCGGACATAGTACATCCCCTTCGGGCCGCCTCCCGTTTCAGGATCGCCATTACGGAATCATCTATGTTCAGAGTGGTTTTCATATGGTTTACCATACAGCAAAGATGGGTGTATGTCAAGTGCTACCATAAACACTTCTTGACCCCGAACGAAAGGGGTCAAGTCTGCTCTTGACTCTTGTTTTATCCAGAAGGAGCAACATTACTTCAATTTGAGCTGGTATTGGGCTCTGGCAGGCTCCTTGGGCCGGATCGGGGCCTGGGACCAGCTGTGGAGGGTCACCCATTAACGGGCTCTTGTCCAAATACCCTTCCGCCCTCTAAAAAGAATTTTTGACCATTCTAGAGTTCGTTTCACTAGGAGTGATTACCAAAAATTCTTTACTGTTCGCTCCAGGGATTTCGGCAACAGCCTCTACACTATTGACTGGAGAATCTGCTCCTACATTAGAGCGAGGTCCATAGTTTTCCCCCTGAATTGGCTATGGGTCACCGCCCAAATCTCGAATTCACAAATCACAAACACTTCTTCCACTCAAAGCTCAGCGTATCGGTGGCAGACGACCTTGTGAGTAGGGGAGACGTGAACCGCCTTCGGTTCGCTCTCCCGGCAGATAGCCCCTGCTGCTTCGGGACACCTTGTGTGAAAACTGCAACCGGGGGGAATGCTAAGGGGGCTCGGAATATCCCCCTCGAGGAGGATCTGGTTCATCGGCTGTTTTGCTTGCGGAAGGGGCACGGCGGACAGGAGCGCCTTGGTGTATGGATGCATTGGTGTTTCAAACAACTCGTCCGCATCGCCCTCTTCCACAATCTCCCCAAGATACATCACGGCCAATCTATCGCACGCGTACCGGATGACCGCTAGGTTGTGGGAGATGAACAGATACGTCAGGGACATTCTATCCTGGAGCTCCTCCAAGAAATTGAGAGTCTGAGCCTGTACCGAGACATCGAGGGCCGATGTGGGCTCATCCAGAATGAGCATCTTGGGATGAAGGGCGAGCGCCCTGGCGATCCCCACCCTTTGCTTCTGTCCTCCGCTCAGTTCATGGGGGAAGCGGTACATGTGCTCCCTCTTCAGCCCCACGATCTCCATGAGTTCTCGAACTCGCTCCCTACGGGCACGTCCCCGCAGGTGCTCGTGAATCAAAAGGGGTTCTCCTACGTTTTGAAGGATCGTCCTTCTCGGGTTCAAAGAGGAGTGGGGATCTTGAAAAATCATCTGCATATCTCGCCGGAGCTTCTGCAGAGACCGCTGGTTGAGCTCACAGAGATTCGTTCCATTGAAAAAAATGTCCCCTGCCGTGGGATCGATCAATCGCAAGATTGCCCTTGCAAGCGTCGTCTTTCCACAACCGGACTCACCCACAATGCCGTAGGATTCTCCCGCTCGAACCTCGAAGGTAACGTTCCGCACCGCCTTTACGGTCTCCTTTGTCTTGCGGAGGAATCCGCTCCTGATGGGAAAATATTTGCTGATGTCCCTGACCTCGAGCATGTTCAGTGTCTCTCGTTGTCTTCGTATTTCGCCGGGTTTCCGTGGAACCATGAAGATTTGAAAAGGAAACAGGCAACCTGATGATCCCCATCGATCTCATTCAAGATCGGTTTTTCCTGTCTGCACACATCCATGGCGTAATCGCACCTGGGATGGAACCGACAACCTTTGGGTGGATCGATGAAATCGGGGATGCTCCCTTTTATTCCCACAAGCGCTTCCTTTCGCCTGGAGAGGTTTGGTATGGATCGCAAAAGCCCTTTCGTGTATGGATGGGAAGGTTCCTCGAAGATCTTCTCTATGGTCGTTGATTCGACGATGTTGCCGGCGTACATGACGGTGATTCTCCGGCACACGCTTGCTACAACACCCAGGTCATGGGAAATCAAGAGCACGGAGTGGCCGAATCGCTGAACGAGATCACCGATGAGGCGCAAGATCTGCGCCTGGATGGTCACATCCAATGCCGTGGTTGGCTCGTCGGCAATCAGGATCTCGGGATCACCAGCCAGAGCCATGGCAATCAAAACCCTCTGACGCATACCCCCGCTGAATTCGTGGGGATATTCCTTGATCCGTAATCTGGGGTTAGGAATTCGCACGGCTTCAAGCAGTTCGATAGCTTTCTCCAAGGACTCCTTCCTGGTCATAGGTCTTCCCGCATGTCCCGCATGTCCCAGGATGACATCGACCAGTTGCTTTTCAATCGATAAGACGGGATTGAGATAGGTCATGGGGTCCTGAAAGATCATGGCGATCTTGTTACCCCGGATTTTCTCGGTTTCCTTCTCGGATAGACGCAGCAAATCCTGTGAATGAAACAGGATCTCACCGGACACGATACGCGTCGGGGGAACCGGGAGAAGGCCGAGAATGGCTTTGGCCGTGATTGACTTACCACAGCCTGTCTCTCCAACGACCCCCACCGTATCGCCTCGGCCCAGCCTGAGGGATAGCCCGTCGAGAACCTGAGCCCTTCCCTCAAACGTGTCGAAGTGAATCTTCAGGTCCCTTATCTCTAAAACGCTCGATTCCGTATTCATTCTCTATAGTATCCTCGGCTTTGGGGATCCAGGATGTCCCGGAGGCCATCTCCAAGAAGATTAAATCCCAAGACGGTGATAAAAATCGCCAGCCCTGGAAACATCGCGTACCACCACCAATTCGGAAGATAATTTCTCGCTATGCTGATCATGGCACCCCATTCTGGAGAGGGGGGTTGAGCTCCCACACCGATGAACCCGAGCCCCGCCGCCGCCAGAATGGCCATCCCCATGTCCATGGACGCCTTCACGATGATCGGGGAGGTACAGTTGGGCAGGATATGGAAAAAGATGATCCTGGCTTTACTCGCCCCCACAGAGCGGGCCGCTTCAATAAAGGACTCCTCCTTCAACGATAAGGTCTTTCCCTGTACCAGTCGCACGTAGCCCGGCCACCAGACGAGGGACAGGGCGATCATGGAGTTGGTGATTCCAGGACCGAGGGCGCCGATGATGGCCAGGGCCAGGACGAGCCCGGGGATCGACAGAAAGATGTCGGTGATCCTCATGATCACCTCGTTGAGCCAGCCCCCGACGAATCCAGCGGTGATCCCCAGGGGTACACCAATACCCATGGCAACGCCCACGATGATCAGGCCGATCCTCAGCGAAATTCTTGTCCCGAGGATAACGCGGGTGAAAATGTCCCTTCCCATCTCATCCGTTCCAAACCAAAAGCCGGAACCCGGGTATCTCAGTTTTTGCGCCATATGGACCGCCCCCGTGGCATCCTCGGGGAAAGGGACGATCAGAGGCCCGGCCAAGGTAATCAGAAAGAAGATCCCCACGATCACCATTCCGATAACGGAGAGAGGGCTTTTGCTGAACAGGTAGAAGGATAGACGGATGTCGCGAAAGAGGCTCTCGTGTTCCTCTTTCCACTGCGCCCAAGCACCGAGTGCCCCAACTGGTTGGGCTTCGGTTGTCGCGTTTCTTTCACCCATGGCTACGCCCGTCCTTCATTCATAGCGAACTCTGGGGTCTAAGACACCGTAGATAAGATCGATGATAAGGTTTGCCAGCATGAAATTCAGCCCAACCAACAACGCGACCCCCATGATCGGTTGAAAGTCAGAGAAAACCGCACCCTGCACCGCATAGAGCCCTGTGCCCGGCCAGTCGAATACGGTCTCTACAAGTATGGTCCCTCCGAGCATCCATCCGTAGCGGAGCCCGATCATGGTCGTGGTCGGAATCAAGGCGTTCTTCAAGGCATAATGGCCGGTGATGCGAACCTTTGAAATCCCGTGGGCCCGGGCGTTGACGATATAATCCTTGTTGAGCACCTCGAGCATCTCCGCCCGGTTCACGCGAATGATGCTGGCCAAAGCCGGAAAGGACAGTACAAAAGCGGGAAGCATAATATGTCGGAGGGCATCCTTGAAGACAGACCAATTTCCGGTGACGACGCTGTCAATGAGGTAAAGGTGGGTAATGCTTCTTGGGGCCTCTGTTAACATCCCCAGGCGCCCCCCTACAGGGAGAAAATCGAATTTCAAGGCCAGGAAGAGCTGCAGCATCAGGGCGAGCCAGAACATCGGTAAGGCCACCCCTGAAACGGAGAACACCCTGGCGCTATGGTCCAAGAAACGATCGCGATAGACGGCGCAGAGAACGCCAAGAGGAATACCCAGGGCAACGGCGAGAAGGAGTGAAAATACGGTCAGCTCAAATGTTGCCGGGAAGAACTGAATCAGGTCATCGAGGACCAGATGCCTGGTTCGGAGCGATCGGCCGAGGTTTCCGGTCACCAGGCCTCTGATATAATCGATGTACTGCACAATGAGCGGTTTGTCGAGGCCGAACTCCTTTCTCAACACCTCCACCATCTCCTCGGTCGCGTCCGGTCCTGCCGCCAGGCGAGCCGGATCTCCTGGGGCAACCCTGGAGATCACGAAAATGATGGTGATGAGTCCAAAGAGGGTCAGGACGATGAGGAGGAGCCTCTTGAGGATGTACTGTTTCATCGGTCAAAATGTGCCCCTTTCCCCTGGGCATGCGAATGGGGGGGACCTGCCCGCACAAGTCCCCCCCAGCAATGTCATCACTTTTCGATGTAAAGCGGGTAGAGGTCGACTTCGCCGGTGAAACGCATCGGACAGAACACGAATCCCTTGACATGGTCTCGGAAGGCCCAACGGCGATTGTACTGCATGCCGAAAATCTCAGGCGCATCGTCTTTGATCACCTGCTGGATTTTTTCATAGATCTTTGCGCGTTCCTCCCAGTTAGAGATCGTTCTCGCCTTGTCCGTCAGTTCCCACACGTCTGCATTGTTGTAATGGGCGGATCCGTAATATTTGCCCCAAGAACCCTTATGGTATTGGTAAGCCACGACGTCGGGATCATTGAAGATGGGTGTCACGAAAACCGCCATCATATCCGGTGAGGTTTCAGCCTTGGATCCTCTGGCAACCATGTTGGGCCAAGTCAAGGGGACCATCTTGACCTTGATCCCAAGCTTGGAGAGGTTGTCGATCAGGACGAGACCGATCTTTCTCTCTTCTTCGAGTCCCTGAACATACACATATTCCAGCTCGAATCCTCCGTCTGGATGACCCGCCTTTTCCATGTATTCCTTGGCCTTCTTCAGGTCCTGGCGATAGATATCCGTGGGCACATGCCCCTTCAGACCGATGGGGAAAGGGCTATCCTCCAAGATCGCATTTCCGTTGTAAATCTTGATCAGTGAGTCATAGTCGAAGGCGTAGGAGATCGCCTTGCGGATGTTAACATCCTTGGTATATCCCTTCTGGTTACTCATCTTGACCCCGAAGGTCGTCAACCCCGGGTCATTCGTCACATAGATACCGGGATATTTCGCGACCACATCATAGTCCTCGGGGCTCAATCCTTCGACGATGTCGCATTGTCCCTTCTGAATGGCAATCCTCTGTGAACTGGACTCACGAATGAGCCTGTAGATAATCCCATCCGGGTGATTCGGATTTTCCCATCCGCGCCAGTAATCCGCAACCGCTTCCATCTCATAGAGCACCCCGTGTTCCCAGCGCTTCTTCTTGAAGGGACCAGAACCCGCATCCCCGTCCTTCATCCACTCCTGCCCCTGATCGTTCCCCTTCTCGTGGGCCTTCACGACTTTCGGGTTCATGATATACCACCATGGGAGAACGGCCACAAAGGGGGCATACGGTTTAGACAGTGTGAACTGAATCGTGTAGTCATCGATCACCTTGATTCCCGAGGGATCCAGAACGTCCAAAAGCATCCAGGCAGGGCCCTTTTTGATGCTGAGCGTGCGATCGAACGAGAATTTCACCGCCTCGGCCGTCACGGGATCACCGTTGTGAAATTTCGCGTTCTTGACCAGATGAAAGGTCCACACCTTTGCATCCGGGCTGACCTCCCATTTCTCGGCCAACCACGGGACGATCTTGGGTGGGCTCTCCACGTATTTCAGAAGGGCATCGTACAGGCTCTGCTGAAGCATGCGGGTCGACCAGTCGTAGTACTGGCTCGGATCGATATTGGGGGCTGGCTGTCTTCCCCCAAATACCAGGATCTTTTTCCCATCCCGTACCTCCAGAGCCTGGGCGGTCCCTGAAAAGATCAAGATCCCCCCGATAAGTGCCACCAACATCAATTTCCATAGCCTTGATTTCATGAGAATCCTCCTTTCTTCTCTGTTTTCATTCTCAGATACGGCCTTTCCCACCCCCTTTCCTCCTAGGTTTGAAGCAACTCCCCGGTGATTCTGGCAACAAGGGAGTTCGCCAGGATCACGGGTTTTCCCGTGAGCTCCCTCATAACCCTTCGGTGATCATTCGTGAAACCCATGCAGTGCATCACCACCAGGTCAACATTCCGCTCCTTCAGGATTCCGGCCGCCCTTGCAACCTCATCCAGAGAGCCGTATGGGGAGGCGTTCACGGCGGTAATATGGGGGGTAATGTGGGAGAGGTTTTGCCTGGCTTGCTCTCCCTGTTCTCTCAAAGGGACGACCAAACCCATCCTGTTTCGATCCCCAATCACCGCCTCAACACAACGGTCAACGATCTTTTGGGCCTCCAAGACCAGACACGTGGACTCGAACCGCGGAAAGTGCCCGGTACAGAGGAGCACGATGAGTTCCACCCCCCCTACGTTCAGTTCATCGATCTTCGCCTGAACCATCGGTATGATCCGTTCCTTGGCCACCACGACCTCTGTGCCATCGAAAAGTCGGGTGCATAGCCGAACCTCATCCCCCGTGGGAGAGAGGGACCGAACCTCTTCCAGAGAAAGTCCATCAAGTGCTCCCCCTTCGATCACCTCGACATCCTGTCCGATCTCCTCCATCATGGCCGGCAGAATGTCGGTTCTGGGAGATTGCCCCACCGTTACCATGCCAAGCCTGCGGGTCATGAGGTTACGCGCCTCCTGAGTGTGTCCATTGAGCCATAGAGGTCCTGTAATCGCGTAAATTCCCCTTCGTCGTAAAAAGAGCAACTCCTCTCGCCATAAGATTTAGCCACTTCCACGCAGAAGCGACCCGCTCCCTCAAGGGCGAGTGGCAGATTGGCCCCCGTGGCACATCCTGGAACAGCCGAGCGGGTGGTGATGGCCACGCCAACAACCGGGCAATCTGAGACAACAGATGGTTGCATGATGCTGTTGAGATGGTAGATTCCGTTCCCATAGGGGGTTATGTCCTGCATGGTGATGGGAAAAACGACCGGGAAATCCCCTGTGACCCGCTCCATGATCGTCAACAGGTCCTCGCTGACCCGGAGGATATACCCTTGCTTCACCGTCGGGGAGATGGCAAACCCGTGATGATTGATAACCCTGTTTCCCTTGGTGGTATCCACCGACAGAATTGCATCCATTTCCGGGGCGAGTTCAGCCATGATCTGATCAAAAATGGAGACCGGAGATCCCATGAAGGGAACGGGATCATGGGGCACGGTCGGTGCATTGGGACAGATGTGGGTAGCCACGATCACGTCCCCCGTGCATAGATCCCCTCTTTGGGTCATCCTCGCGAGCTTCAACCCAGCACTCAGCGCAACGATGGCACCATCCGCATCGGACACGAGCCCCAGGACGTCAGGCCTGGCACCCAATCCTCCAAGGGTGCCCAGGATCCCCAGGGTAGGGGCATCTCCTCCCGCAACCTTTCCACCCCGGCCCGCGATGTGAATTCGAACCACGTCGGTCTTGCCCTTTTCCCCTTTGAGCGTAGCCACCTGGACGGGCGAAATGCCGTAATTCGCGAATATTTGAGCAACCCCTTCACCGGAGACACGGGGATCATCCAGCAGATCGCAGATCTCAATTACTTCTTTCAAAAGCATGGCTCTTCCCCTAGAATGTTTTCACGACCGCTTCGAGGGGGCGGTAAGGAAGATCATATCCGAAATGCACTGCAGAGACGAGCTCGATCCCTTCTGGGGTCCTCCAAAGGGGATGAGGGGGAACCCCGAACACGGTCACATCCATGCCTTTACGAACTTCGTCATTGGTGAAAGGTGTTGCCCCATCGGTTTTCACCGCACAGATAAGGTCAGGACTGATCACGTACGGTTCTTCGTCCATCCAGGATATCAGGTTTTCGTTTTTCATCCATATTTTGAATACATGCCCCTCAAAACGGTCTTTCCCGGTAATCTGGTAACTTCCAAACATGAACCCACCGCGATCCTGCCATTCGAACTGTGTGACCTGTCCTTGAAAAAGCAATGTGCCTCCGGAAGCACCAATAACGGCCTTCAGGGGGTCATCACCCCTCTCGATTGCCTCCCTTCTGGCTTTTCCGATCTCTATGGATTTCGAGACCCCTCCCGGAATGATCGACTTTTTGAAGACATCCCCTTTCACGGGGCATCGGACGCTCGTAGCCCCTCCCCACAGGACGGAAAGGGACCTCGCAATCTGTTCGGCGTCCCGATACCCGGCTACTGATCTAACAATCACGGTGTTTCCCCTGCCGTCGAACAGAATTAAAGGCGTGATGGGAATTCCATGGAGTGTGTACGACTGCATCTCCAGTTCTGGTTTGGCACGGCCTATGGTATCAGCGTCCACGAAGGGGATATTCGCTAGAGATGCCAGCAGGGCGGCCAGAGCCGTGTTCATGCCGCCTATCTCGACCGGCACGATAGCATACACCTTTGTACCGATGATCTCCTCCATCAACCGCAGACCTGAAAGAAGAGGATGATCAGTGTCGAACAGGCCCTCCACCGTTGAATCCCACGTCCTCCTTTTCTTATCTCCCGACGGGGCAATAGACCCCACCCCCGCAGGATGAATGACAATGGCGTCATCAGGAACATCTTCCATCGAGATCATCCGGATCTTCTTCCCTGCGTTCAGCAGATGGCGGAAGTAAGAGAGACCGGTTTCCAGACTTCCTCCACCTCCCGTTCCTAAAATCGTCGCACCAACGCAGAGATCTTCAGTGTCCTTTACGTCGAATTCTCTTTCCACAGCCACTTTCCTTTAGGGAGAGATCGTTTTGGAAAAGGTAAATTCTGGAACAGGAAGACTACTGGACAGCTAAGACAGTTGGGTTGCTACTGCTGGCCCGTGGCACCGTACGAAAAACTTTGCCCCCCTGAAGCACACGGTTAGCCATGCCTCATATCCAAATGAGAAGAGCCGTGTTCTTGAGTGTTTTGAGTGAACACGAATATAGGAGAAAACCACCTGGGTGTCAAGGGAAAATGTCGGGGGGCTTCCCCGAAAAGAATGAGAGGTTAGACCTCAAAATTGGGTCGGGGCAATCCGACGGGGTTTCTATTCTAATTCAACCCTTGCATGACTATTAGGAAATGGAGGGTCAGACTTTCATATTGAATTTTTTAACCCGAGCAAGCCCCCCCCGCCCTCTCGCGGCACTGCTTCAACTTGAGGTGATATTGGGCTCTGGCAGGTTCCTTGGGCCGGATGGAGGCCTCGGCCATGGGGGGTAGGTCTTAGGAGGTCTACTATTTCCCCCGGTTATCGATGAAGGCATCCCTGAGGAGCTTGCTCTGTCTTGAGAAGGCCTGGCGTGGACTTCTCGTGTCCTTCATGAGTGAAATCTCCTGCGTAATGAGACGTGCGACATTCAGGATATAGGTTTCTCTCCTCTTTGCCTCCCGCTGATAAAGGGGGTGCTGCTGATTGATATAAATCATGGTGCCCTCAGTGAAACTTTCTGGTCCATCTTCTCCAAAATCATCAACGCAGACAGAGACCCCTGTCTCCCCAAATCTCATCCTCTGGACAACGGCATTAGGGGTCAAACGCCTGACCTTGGGCGATTTCTTCATTTTCTTTATCGGCTTGGGGGGTTGCTTGGTCTCATCACCACCTTCTCCCTTTTCAACAGGGCGAGTCTCTTCCCCGCCTTCAACTGATGCCGGCCTCTTCGAAATGAGGCCTGCGCCACCTACCCCTTCCCCCTCGCCAGCCAGGGGAATCGCACCGAATGGGGAAAGATCCGGGTTCAAGGCGAGGGCTCGATGAATCCTCTGTAAGGCTTCCCTCAATGCCTTGCTCGTCCTGCGCCTCTCCTTCCGGCCCGCCAAACGCTTCAGGATATCGTCCACCTCTCGAATGACCTTCTCCATTACTCTTGTGAAGGCTTGATATTGGGGACTGTCCAGCACAAAGCCCGACCGGTCTGTTGTAACCGGAAGGAAATCGGCATGGACTTCACCTTGGATTCGGCAGGCCACCTTCCCCCAGTGTTCCAATCCAAAGAGTTCCCTTTTGACGGTGACCTGTCTTACTTTCACTTCAATCCCCAATTCAACGGGCGAGGCCTTAGAGGAAGGCAAGATGATAATCTCCCCGTGGATGGGGCCAAACTCCGTGCCCTCGAGGAAAGGCACACGGTGTCCGCTCAGGCTTCGCGGGGTAATTCTCACCCCGTTCAGCCTGACGGTGAAATCCGCGGCCTTCAGTGGCGTCCCTTCTACAATCCTTCCAATCACGTCCTCGGGATCGAACTCCCTTGTCAGTCGAAGGAGGGTGACTGTGGTGCCGTCACCTCTTTCTTTATCGGGTGGCAGGATGTGGAGAGGAAGGTTCCATTGATCCCCCACCTTCTCCCATTCTGCTTTATCAAAAATGACCTTAGCCGCAAAATCGCCCTTTTGGGTGTAGACCTCGAAGCATTCGCAGGCAGAGAGGCTGGCAAATTTTCCGATACCGAATTGTCCGATACGATCCCTGTTGAAGAGGGGAGACCTGGCCTTAAGGATCTTCTCCGGGGAACCGATATTGAAATACTGTTTCAGCCCTTCCCTATCCATGCCTGTTCC
>JBGVTJ010000225.1:0-6912 GCA_041862515.1 Thermodesulfobacteriota bacterium
CCGCAAACGTTCCGGATCCTTGACTTCAAAGGTCTTCTTTCCTCGATAAGTGACAACAGCCTTCAGGTTCTTCGATCCCATGACAGCCCCTAAACCATTGTGAGCCGCCAGATGACCCCTGTCACCAACAATGGCAGCATAGAGAACCTTGTTCTCGCCAGATGGGCCGATTCCATAGATGCTCACATCCTTCTCCCGAACACCCAATTCTTCTCTCAGGGAATCCTCTATTTCCCACACATCTTTGCCAGCGAGGTGGCGGGCGTTCCGAATTTCTGCCTTCCCGTCCTTGATCCATAGATAGACCAGTTCTGGCGCCTTCCCCTGAAAGACAATCCCGTCAAAACCGGAAAACTTCATATAGGCCCCAAAATAACCGTTGGCCTGGGAACAGCCCGCGAGATTTGTCAAGGGGCCTTTGGAAGTTACGTTGAAAGTCCCTGCTCCATAGACTCCGCTGCCCGCAAGAGGACCAGAGGTCCAGATAATGCGATTGTCTGGGGATGACCATTCAGTTCCGGCAGGCATCTCTTCATAGAGAAACTTGGCACCGAATCCTACCCCGCCGATCCACTTCTCAATACTGGGTCGATCCAATTCCATGATAGAGGTCTCACCCTTGGAGAGGTCTACCCGCAATATCTTTCCCGCATATCCCCCAATATCCATATCCAGCTCCTTCTTTTTTTGTTTCAATGGTAAGAATTCCATCTGCTTCCCCATCGGCACTGACGGTACCGCACCTCTCGGCGAAAACATAATGCTAGTACAGCAGAGGCACTCTCCCTGCTATGCGCGCTATAGTGATACCTTAACAAAAACCAGCTTTCATATCAAAAAAGAGTATTGTTTGACCGGAATTTGAAATTCGCTGACAACCGCCCTCTCGAACACACGCCCTCTCGATAACCCTTCCTTTCCGGAAATTACCATGTTACAATTCTGTATTGGACAGCGAAAAAACGCCGGGAAATTCCGTAAGCTTCGTAACGGTTGTATGGACATCGGATGGCAGCATAGATAAAGGGTTTGACGAAATCATGAAGCTCGAAATGCTCTCTTTTGTCAAAAATAACATCCTCTTTGGACACGACGAGACACGTGGGATCGCAGCGATGGAGGTGGAAGGGGATGATGGGATTCGGGTTTTCAGAAAGGAGGGGGGCCGACTTCTATCAGAATTGCAGCCCTTCCAGCCCTTCTTTTTCCTGTCCGACGAATCCCTTCTGGAGGGAATCAAATGTTCACCGGCAGTGAAAACACTGAAGGGCTCCGGCGAATATCGGTATCAGGTGAGCTTTGGCTCATGGCGGGAAATGGATCGGGTGAGGAAAGCCATTTCGAAAAAGGCGGGGGTTTTAGCCGGCCATCCAGACTCACCGGTTTTTTCTGTGAGCGATCCGGTCCAGCAGCACCTCATAGTCACCGGGCAAACATTCTTCAAGGATCTGACGTTTGAAGAGCTCAGGAGGATGCAGCTCGACATCGAGACATTTTGCCCGGAAGGGTACGAGTTTCCAAACCCCAACCGGCAGGAGGATCGGATCATCGTGATCTCTTTTTGTGACAACACCGGGTGGGAGAAGATTATTTCAGGCAAAGACCTGTCGGAAAAGGAGATGCTTGGAGAACTCGTTCGGACCATCCAGGAGAGGGACCCTGACATCATCGAGGGACACAACATCTTCAACTATGACCTCGACTACATATCTCGCCGGGCAAGAATGCATGGGATTCCCCTAGACCTTGGAAGGGATGGCAGGACTGCTAGATCTCGATCTTCACGGGTAATAATCGCGGAGAGAACCATCAACTATTCGAGATGGGATATCTACGGCCGCCATGTGGTCGATACCTTTATCCTGGCCCTGTTTTATGACGTGGTGACCCGGGAGCTTGAGAACTTCGGGTTGAAGGAGGTTGCGAAGCATCTGAATCTTGCATCACCAGAGAGGACTTATCTGGATGGAGACCAAATTACCTGGCACTTCCTCCACGCCCCGGAAAAACTTCACCGGTATGCCCTGGACGATGTACGGGAAACGCGGGCCGTGAGCGACCTTCTGAGCAGGAGCTATTTCTTTCAGGCGCAGATCTTTCCCTTCTCCTTCCAGAACGTGGTTGTCCGAGGAAACGCGGCCAAGATAGACGCCCTTTTCATCCGGGAATACCTCAGGCAGGGACATGCCATCCCAAAATTGGAAGGGGCCCGGTCATTTGCCGGTGGATACACGGACATCTTTTACCAGGGAGTGGCCAGGGGCGTTGTCTACTGCGATGTTCGATCCCTCTATCCGTCCCTCATGCTCAGTGAGGAGATATGGCCTAAAAAGGACGAGCTCCATATTTTTGCCCGCCTTCTTGCTGACCTGAGGGACTTTCGCCTTCGGGCCAAGGATATGGCCGCGCAAGCCACATCTCCGGAAGAGAGACAGTTCTTCGACACCCTTCAATCAACCTTCAAGATTCTCATCAATTCCTTTTATGGCTACATGGGCCACGCCCAATCCCATTTCAGCGATTTCGATCAGGCGGAAAGAATCACGGCCAGGGGGAGGGAACTCCTACAGTCGATGATCGAATGGCTTGGGGAGAAAGGATGCCAGGTTCTGGAGATTGACACTGATGGCATATACTTTGTTCCGGGAACGGATATCATCACAGAGCGCCGAGAGGAAGATTTGGTCAAGGAGCTTTCAGATTCCATGCCGGAGGGAATCACTGTTGAGTATGGTGGCCGCTATAAGGCGATGTTCTCCTATAAAATCAAGAACTACGCGCTTCTGGACTACGGCGGGACCCTCAGGATCAAGGGTTCTGGCCTGCGGTCTCGGGGACTGGAAAAATTCCAACGGGTCTTTCTTGAGGAGATGATTTCTCGGCTGCTTGCCGATCAGAAAGAGGAGATCCCTCATCTATTTCAGCAGTATATGGAGCAGATGGTTCAGCACCGATGGGATGTGAAGATGTTCATGAAGACCGAAATGCTCCAGGAATCTCTCGATAAATACAGGGAGAAGATCCGCAATAATGCGAGAAATCGAAGTGCCGCCTACGAGCTCGCCTTAAGATCTGAAAAACGGTATCAACCCGGGGACCAGATTTCCTACTATGTCACGGGAGATTCGGAAAAGGTTCAGGCCTATGATCATTGCAGGCTAGCCAGGGAGTGGGATTCTCGGGACCCAGACGAGAATGTACCGTACTATCAGAAGAAGTTGAAAGACCTCTATAAAAAGTTTTCGGAGTTCTTCGAAGACGAACCGGAGGCTTGAAACCATCAGGCTAAATGGTCCTAATACCCCGGCGAGAGGAGATGGATTCTGGAGTTATTGGACCCGGAGTATTTGGGGTTTGCCCTAACGATAAACTCCGTCATCTTCTGTCCCCTTCCCGCGACCCGATAGAAAAAAACGATGGGGAGTGCCATATTGCAATACCTGAGGCCATAAAACCCTGACGAATCCAGACGCTTTGTGAAGTCTTGATGAGCAGTGATCCAAGAATAGAAGTGGTCAATCGGTTCTTTTCCGGGACAGGTTCCACGTATGACCGGATAGTCAATTTGTGGACCGTCGGATTTGATCTCTTGTGGAAAAAACGGATTTTGGGAAGAATCCCGGAAAGACCGGCCCGAATTTTGGATCAAGCCTGCGGGACTGGTATCCTCACTTTCAAAATTGCTCAGAAGTTTCCCCTTTGCCATGTCATCGGTGTCGAGCTGCGAGATGAATATCTGATCATCGCCAAGAAAAAGGCTGAGGCACTGAAAATAGCCAACGTCGAGTTCATTCTGGGTCGGGCTGAAGATGTTCTCTTAAAGGACAGATTCGACTGTGTTACCTCCTCGTATCTGGCCAAGTATGCTGAGCTGGATCCCTTGATCAGAAACGCGAAAAAGATGCTCCGAGATGGGGGACTCCTTGCGATGCACGACTTCACTTACCCCCGAAGCCAAGTCTTTGCTTGGATCTGGGAGCACTATTTCAAGCTCATGCAGACGGCCGGGAGTTGGAAATATCCGCAGTGGAGGACGGTTTTTTACGAGTTGCCGGAGTTTCTTCGAAAGACCGAATGGGTAACCGATCTGGTCAGGGTATTGCGGGAACATGCCTTCCAAGATATCACCATAGAATCTCTGACTTTCGGTACTTCGGCCATTGTCACAGCCAACAGATAGTCAGTTCCTCAAGGCACACTTATCATTCCAATCAGATCCCATGGTGCCGTGCGGGCCAGCTCGCCGTATTCATTGCACTGTAAATCCTCTATCTCGGACACTGCAGATAACAAACGGCGCTCTATCTCACTTTCCATAAGCCTCTCCGCAACGCGGAAATATTCCAATAAAACACCATCCAAGTCCGGGCACTGGCCTTCCAGAAGACGTGGGATGTGCGGCCGCATCTCCTTTACAAAATAGAGGAACGTTGGAGTGAGAACCGCTATCTGGTCCGGGCGGATGGACCTGGCAAAAATATGCCCTTTCACTTCCTGAAGATCATCTGCAATCTGGTATGCTTCACCAATGCGTGATCCATATCGGTGGAATCTTTCACTCAGCTCGGCATGGGCTTCAGCCGCAATAGCCCCCAGTTGGCAAGCGGCACCAAACAGTGTACCTGTCTTGAGGCGAATGATTTTTTCGTACAGTTCCCCGTTCAATCGATTCGATTCTATCTCTCCAATCAGTGATATCGGGTTGAGTGTCTCATAAAAGGCCCCCCTCGACACCTGGGCGATAGCATGCGCGATCACCATTCCGTCTTCTCTGCTCAGGTCGTTCATCATCTTGATGGCTCTCGCAAAAATGACATCCCCCAGCAAAACGGCTCTTCGTGCACCCGCCAAGGTCCAGGCTGCCGGTCTGTTTCTTCTCGCCGTGTCCTGATCCACAAAGTCGTCATGGATCAATGTTGCGGTTTGGATGAGCTCAACTGCAACCGCTCTGGGAATCGCGGATTCGAGAACACCCCCCAACGTATCGCTGACCATACAGAGAAGACATCCTCTAATCTTCTTCCCGCCCTCCAAGGTAGCCCTTAAAGGGGCAGCATCGCTCATGTTCGTACTTTCCAAAAACATGGATAGCTGCCTTTCGAAGGCATCATCCAGCCTGGGTTTCATTCTTTCCCAGTAGTCCTGAAAGCGCCCAACCATCCAGTTTCCTCCCCCTTCCTTATATTTGCCATTCTTTCAGGGGTCCACAAACTTACGAGAATAGCCGCCAAACTACGAATCCCACTCCGAGGAAAATAACCCCCAGGCTCACACTTTTGAGGATGACCTCATATCTTTCCATCTGGATCTTTTCCTCGTTCGAGAGGTCGAGCGAATGCCGCTTGAGATCCTTGTACGGGCGCGAGGATTTTATCTCGATAAAGCTAAATAATGCCATCGATAGTCCCAAGATCAGCGCCTCAGGTGAAATTCGATTGGTTTGTATGATATACCCGGCCAAGACGGGCAAGAACCCCCAAGAGAAGGCAAACCAATTATCCGTGTGGAACTTCCCTCCAAACCACTCCAGATTGTACGCGAAAACAAAGAAGCCTTCGAATAACGCCACAACCCACAGCCAGGGAACATAGAGGATCATATAGTAGATCGCAATGAGGTACGCTGCCGCCAAAGAGATGGTGGCAATGCACCACAACTGAGTCCTTGTCAAGACTTCACCCCATGGCTTTGCCTGCTTACTCCCGAGGGCGTCGAGGGCATGCGCGGCGATGCCCAATCCAAGAAAATAGATGAGAACAATGGCCCCGACCCTGTCCCAGTGAATTTTTTCGGCGACCATGGAGCCGATCACGGTGAAGGAGAGCACCATTCCCGTATAGGGCAAAAAAAGCAGACCAACAGCGAATCTGAACTTTAAGGGACCAAATTTCGGGACGAACCACTCAGATCTTCTATCGGTCAAATTGCTAACCGTCGATTCGGTCATCGCCACTACTCATCCTCCGTTCAGCTGAAAGAAACTACCTGGAACGCCGATATTGACCCTGAGACCCCGAGAGACTACCAATCTCTCCAAAATTCCGTCAGGCGTCCATTCTTCCACTTCCACGGGAAACCACAGCTTCCTATCGATAAGAAACTGGTATCTCGTCACGATCCCTTCACGGAAATGGTTATCAGCCAACACGCGGACCGGATGTTACCATCTTCTCTTTCAACCTCGACCTGACCTCTACGCCGTTCTGTGAGACTGTGGGAGATATTTCCGATCAGGAGCCCCAGGTCTGTTTGGTCTATGCTCTGTCCCGGAGACACCTTCAAGAGGAAGTTATCCGCGGCCAGATGAAGCCTAAAAGAACGAGCCCATCCCGACGGACGAACTACCGCCTTCCCGTTCCTGTCGGGATAGACGAAGACCATGCCCGGATGGGGTGATTCAAAATCGAGACGAATCCATTGAGGCTTCTTGAACGTGTACAACACCTTTTTTGTTCTGAGAGAACCATCTCTCCCTCGGGCCTCGATCTCCAGGCGTGCCCGGTAGTCCTCTATCCCGACATAGGCGGCTTCCATCCTGCTCAAGAGGCTCTTCGTGTCTGACGTTGTCCAGCCGGCAGTCGAGGTGGGAAGGAGGAGTGCAAACAGGAAGAAGACTAGCGATGCAATGTACATTTCTTACTATATACCCTCCCCCAATCAAGGATTGCAACCTATGGGAAAATATGAATCTGCGCTCCCCATGGAAAATTTCAGTCATTGGTCCTTCGTGGCAAGTATTGAGGGAATTCAGGGTGCTGTAAAGGGGAAGAATGAACAGAAACCAAAGGGTCCGGAGGGGTTACGCACTAACGGCCTGTTGCTCAAACTTCCTGGAGCACATATTAAAGAATTTTTGCTAACCGTTCTTGGTGAAGTGAAACGACCGCAAATCCAATCTTTGAGCCCAAAGGG
>JBGVTJ010000226.1:0-5459 GCA_041862515.1 Thermodesulfobacteriota bacterium
GGCGAGTTTTGGATTTGCAGTGAAGCGAACTGTAGAATGGTCCAAAATTCTTTTCAGTGAGCGAAAGGGAATTTGGGCAACAGACCCGAGCAACCGAAGGGACAACGGTGTTCACTTATGAGAAATAAAATCTCATTTATAATCATAGGTTAGAAAAACCCCCTCAAAAAAGTCAGGAAACTCCAGCAGTTAATCTGGAGGGTCCCAGGTCTTCGGTAAATGACAAGGTGAAAGCCAGGTACCCAGGGGTTTGAAAGATGGCGTGAATGAGCCTTTCCACGATGCTTTGACGTTTTCTGGCTCATGAGAGGCCTTGCGGGATCCGGGTGGACTATTGCTCTGGGAAATAGTATAGTGGTACATCAAAGCTCTGCGTTAGGTTCTGAAAAGGAGACCTCATGAAGTTCGAAGTTATCCAAAGGGAGACCATCATCCTCGATCCTAAGAACAATATGGCGCGCAGGTCCATCCCGAGCGAGATACGGAGAGACCCGCTCACAGGGAGAAACTCCCGAATTTGCCATTTCATGGCGCTCAAATGGGATAAGCCCGATTTCGAAAAGCTCATTGCCGGAACCGAAGCATGGTGCCCTTTTTGCCCGGACAAGGTCCTGCAGGCAACTCCCTCTTTCCCGGAAGAGATCTTACCAGAGGGGCGGATTATTTCAGACGACATGGTTCTCTTCCCCAATATCGCTCCATATGATAGCCTCGGTGCCGTGGCCACTATGGGAAGCCGTCATTTCATCCCCATGAGGGAGATCACGTCCGAGCGTATCACGAAGGCCTTCCACATCGCCATGGAGTTCTTTCATAAGATCCATAGTAAGAGGCATCCTGAGTCGGTTTACCACATCGTCAATTGGAACTACATGCCCGCTTCGGGGAGTTCCTTGATCCACCCACACTTGCAGGTATTCGCCACCTCTGTTGCACCTAACCTCATGCGGGAGGAACTAGAGGCAGCTCAAAATTATCTGGAGACCAATGGAACGAACTACTGGGAAGATCTCGTAAAGGCTGAAGGGGCCAGCGGGGAACGTTACCTGGGAAGAATCGGTCGTACTACCTGGCTCACTGCCTATGCCCCCATTGGAGTTGCGGGAGACGTACTGGCCGTAGTGGATGGAGTTCAATCGACCCTCACGCTTACAGACGATGATCTCATCGACCTATCCCTGGGGCTCACCAAGGCCATGGCAGCATATGACAAGATGGGGATCTACAACTTCAACATGAATTTTTTCACCGGTGCAGAAGGAGATGAACACGCGCGGGTACATCTTGTCTTCTCCCCTCGAACTTTTTTCAATCAGGCCTTAGGTTCTTCCGACGTGGGAGCCCTGCGGAATCTGTTCAATGAGGCTATTTGCATGGCCTTTCCTGAGGAGATAAATGAGATGCTGAAGCCAGAATTCTAGCGATAGCATTGTGGGAGATGGAGAGTCCGGGGAGGTCTAACTCGCTGATTGGGTGACGGCCAAAAATGATTTTCCCGTGCCTTTCGTGTCCACGGGGGAGGAAGCTTCGTCCCGCGCTATTCTGAGGGCAAGAACATTTGGGGTTTCAAACTGTCCAGGTGGGGTATTCTCGTTCCCCAGGACTATTTTGGGACCAATTGCTAAAGAGTTTTCTCCGAGAGAAGTCATGAGAATATTAGATACTATTCCGATTCAATTGGATTTTAAAAAAGTCAAGAGGAAATTGCATCTGGATACAAAGACGGACTATTCAACCGATGTCGGGAAATTGGTGGGGACAGCGGAATTCTTAATCGAAGCCAAGGCCGTTTACGAAATCTCATACATCAACCAAAGAGGGGAGGACACCGTAGAAGTTGACGGGGTAACATTTACCAGCCGGGTTTTACGGGTTAATCTGGACAAGGTAGAAAGGATCTTCCCCTTTATCATAACCATTGGAAGTGCCTTGGAGGACAATGCCAGTTCATGTAACGATTTGTTGAAGCAGTTTTATCTGGAGACCATGGGGGATATGGCCCTGGGGTCCAGTAGGCAGTATCTGGAGGAACATTTGAAAAGACATTTCGGTCTCGGACAGCTATCCAGGATGAGTCCCGGGTCACTGAAAGATTGGCCGGTAACGGAGCAGAAACCTCTCTTCTCGATATTCAGCAATGTGGAGGACCTGATTGGTGTCACATTGACCGAAAGCATGCTGATGATCCCGAGAAAGTCCGTATCCGGCATACTCTTTCCGACGGAAGTGATGTTTTTGAGCTGTCAGTTGTGTCCGAGGGGGAACTGTCCGGAGAGAAAGGCTCCATACGACGAAACTCTGAAGGAGAAGTATGGATTACATGATGAATGAATTCCCCCTTTGGGGGAGGTACTCAATTAAACATTATTACCTTTTCGACCCCTATTTTCCCACCCTCGCCTTAGCGAGGTCCCAACAGTAATCATAAATGTGGAGGCCTTTGCTTGTCGCGATGATCTCCCCGTCCTCCACCCCAATCTCCTTAGCCATATATTCCTTGACCAATTGAATGGCTGCCAGGTTTGAGGGAAATCCAGCCCAGAGATCCCAGGATCTGAAGTAAGGGATGAAGTGGAGCTTTCCGTACCGAACCCGTGTGTCGATTCCACGAAGGCATTGGGGATCGTCCAGGAAGATGGAGGCCGCATTGCCGACAGCCATATAGGCCTGATTCGTGTTGAAGCCATCTTCCTTGTACATTCTGATGACCTCGGAGATCTGCCTCTCCAGGTCTTCTCCGTAAGTGTAGCTCTCCAATTCAGATTTATTTGAGGTGATGAGCTTTTCCAGGTAGCCCTCGACGTATTCCATATCAGTGGGAGGAGGTACCCCTACTCCCGGGGGAATATCTGGGATAAGGGGTCGAGTAGAGGGGAATGTGATCTGTATCACGATAAAATCGTACTCAAGACGCCTCTGTCCTTGAAAACTCCCCCGGTCTATCGTATATTCATGGCCCTTTTCAAAGATATTATAGATGCATTGAAACCAGGCATCCGGGAGATCCCGGGCCTGAATATATTCGAAATGTAAGCCCATTCCTTCTCCTCTGTTTTTGACCAACTCCTCTGTTTTTGACCAATTTTTCCCCGGGAACGAGTTGTGAAGTCCCGCGATGATAATAATCATGACGCAGAACCTCAATATCCCGTTTCCTTAAGGAGATCAGCTAAGGTACTTCATCGTCTCCTCGGCCTCCGCACGAACGACATAGGCACGGTCCCAATCGAAATTTTCATCCAACCCCAAAATCCTGGCGACGGCTTTCTTGGACGCGGATTTCTCCTTTGGGCCCATGAAACCGAATTTCGCCATCTTTCCGATGCTTCGTACCGCCTTTGCCCGAACGCCGGAATGGCGGTCGGATAGGTTTTTGATAAGGGAGGTGAACATCCTCTTCCGCACCTTTTGTGGGATATTTTGGGGGTCCAGGTGCTCAACCAACTTTCCCAATACCCTGGTGGCCGTATCCCTCACCTCTCCATTGGAATCATCCATGGCATCCATCACCTTGGGGGTAATCTTGGCCATTTCGGGTTCCTTAATCTTCCCGAGGGCGTATAGGGCAAAACATCTCACGTGAGGGTCGAAGGAACCCGAATAGAACTTGAGCAATGGCTTGATGGCAGGTTTGCCGATCTGCCCCAGTACCTGCGAAAGGTGGAATTGAACATTTAAATCCGCCTCCTTTAATTCGTAAAGAATCAGGGGGATCGCCTTTTCTCCCAATGCCACCAATATTTTGAAGGCACGGTTCAGGGCAGGCTCCAAATCAGGTCGGTCAAAGAGGTCAATATAGAAGAGGCTGCACAAGGCCAGAGTGGCTTCATTGAGATCTTTTCCCCGTAGGCCCTCTATCTTCCACTCGATTTCGTTGAGCCCTTCGATGACGTCATCGACACTTTTTGCCCTGAGCTTTTGAAAAGCTGACTTTAGATTGCCCTTTCCCACCGCCTTTCCTCCTTCTTAGAGCCCTATGAATCGAACTAACCGTAATGTATTCTGAGGGGGAGCTTAAGGCCTTTGTGAGCCCTGAAGAATGAATCCCACGGTCGGCACGAACCACTTCCCCAAATAGTCAGCAATGAGGACCGAAAGATTGGCCATCAATACCGCGCTGGGTCTTTCCAAAAGACGGCCGAGTTCAACCCCAAAGGCCTCAACGTAGTTCTCATCTTCCTTGTATTTCTTGGGGCCGGTGCCATCGAAGTCGACCCCGATCTTCTCCATTTCCTTGCCAATGTGACTAGTCAATCGATTCAAAAGGGGTTTTCTTTTCCCCTCGTCTTCCAGATACTTATTCAAGCAGAAACCGACGAAGAAGATTAAGATATTTTCAATCTCAGCAAAGATCCGAAAGGTATTGCCCTCCCCATATCTCTCCATCAGTGCCTGGTAGTCTTCGCCGTGGATCCGGAGCCAATCGTTATATCCCTTGTCCAGATCCCACATCCGCTTCTCCTCCAAGGGATCCTTTGCCTCGTTGAGGCTCAGGATGGCGTATACAAGCTTTCTCCCCTCATCGATGAGGAATTCGCCCAAAAGCTCGACTTCTTTGTTTAATACCATATTTTTACCAGACATCTCCACCTCCATGGGCTATGCCCTATCATACTCCAAAAAGGTGAATTGGTAAAATATTTTCTTTAAATCCATGAGGGATCGAACCATCCGAACTCAATTGATCCCCACGGTTGGGGGAGGTTGATGCATTTTTCAAAACCGTTGAAGACCTTAACGGCATCCAGCTGAATCGCGCTTTTCGTCCCTTTTTCAAGATGCCCAAGGGATGGTTTCCAACCTGTCGAGGCTATTCCTAGGAAATCCCTGGAACATCCGGTCCGAAAGTCGCACCTTTTTCGACGACAAATGCCGGCGCCCTTTGAGTCTGAGCCCCATCCCTGAGAACAGTGGGCAGTGTCGATATCGATGCGCGAGGTGTCCTTGCATGCTTTAGATTCCTTGGGATGACCCGAGGAGCAGAAGTCCCATTGAATACATCTCATCCTCCCAATAACAGGCAGATGATATCCACAGTAGTGAGGAAATTTCAATGGAGTCCGGGGAGGAGGTATTGATTATTCACGTCAGGGTGCTGAAGGGAGAGTAGAGAAAGTTATTTTTTGTGGAGTTTCCTGGATTTTCAACGTGACATCTTTGTAAGATATTGATTACTAATGAAATTCTGGGTTTCGCAGGTGAACGGCGGTGTCCCTGAGTGAAATCTGCTGGAGAAGTGGGGTACCCATCGAGGATGAGCAGAGCTTGTCCTGAGCGGAGCCCAAGGAAAGGGGAAGGCCGATTCTTTAGAGACCGGAAGAGGTAAGCATTCCCCGCCTGCGAGCCCCGAAAGGGTCACTTCGGAGGCACTGAGCGAAGGGATACCGGTCTTCTCCCCCCCCCACGATCTCATGAAAGCTCCACATTCATTATTCTTGCATCCAATGGCAAAATATGTT
>JBGVTJ010000227.1:0-21084 GCA_041862515.1 Thermodesulfobacteriota bacterium
CTTTCGGGAGGAGGATCGATCGTGGGAAAGAGCTGCCACCCCTTATCGGCCGTCCTTTACCTGAAGCAAGTTGAGGGCCTCGCCCGAAATGAAAAGGCGATTCGACCAAAGGCGGTTAGTGCCCGGACTCATGAGATCACCCGTAATTCCCTCTATATCGACAAGGGTTTTCTCAGAACGGACTACGAGGATATCGAGGACTACTGTCAAATCCACGTTGTTTTCGATGATGGGATGGTTGCCGACGTTTTCGCCTCGGAGCTGGTAATGGGAGGTGTACACAACTGGCTCGAGATCTTTGCCAACAACCATAGGGTCCGGTGCAACCTGAGCCCCATTAACGCAATGGAGCTTTACAACCCGCAGGAAGAGCAACTTGCCGATGTCTACGTGGTGGAGAAGATCGGAACCAAACAGGGCTGGTCCACTCCTGCCCCTGATGAAAGCTTCATGTTTGGCTACCCTCAGGAGATTCAAGACTTCGTGGAGGCGATCGCCACGGGCCGAGAGCCCAAGGCGGGTATGTTAGCGGCAAGCGATATCGTCGGCGTTCTCTATGCCGCTTACCTTTCAGCGGAACGCATGGGAGCTGAAGTAGAAATCCCCCTCGATCCCGCACTCTAATCCATAACCCGGTAGCGTGAGCGCTTTGGGGTCCCTCAAGACTGCACATCGGTTCGTGAAGGGTATACCATGAGCTCTGTAACTTCTTGGTGCCTTTGGGAAACCACCTCTCTCTTCCTGCCTTAGACAAAAGCATCGGTAGATTCTCACGTTAGGCCTACTAACATTCATGCTGATGAGGGCCAAGAGATCAAGAAAGAGCTGATCCTCTATTCTCTGCTCGGCTGTTCTCTCTCTGCTTTCTTGGCGGCAAACTGCCTCCCAAGAGAATACATCACAGAGAGGGTGGAAATGACATAGAAGAACACGGCGATAGGTGATTTAATAAGGGTGCTCCAGTCTCCACGGGATATGATCAGGGCCCGGGCTAATGCATCTTCCGCGATGGGACCCAAAATAATGCCCAGGACTACCGGAGCGAGTGGAAAGCCTTTTTTCTGCATGATATAGCCAACAATGCCAAAGACCAAGGCAATGAACATATCGTAGGTACTGTTGTTGAGGGAAAAGGAACCCAAAAAGCAGAGGGTGAAGATAATCGAGAAGAGCATTGGGGGAGGAACCCTTAAGACTTTGGGAAATATTCTCACGCTGAGGACACCCAGGAGAAGTATCAATACATTGGCTAGAAGAAGCCCAGCGAAGATCGCAGCCACCACATCGGGATTTTCCTTGAACAGCAGGGGCCCCGGTCTTAGACCGATCAGCAGGAGACAGCCCAGCATAACCGCGGTTACCACATCGCCGGGAATCCCCAGGGTCAGAAGCGGTACCATAGCGCCTCCGGTCGTACCGTTGTTGGCCGCTTCGGGTGCGGCAATTCCAGCAATATTGCCGTTTCCAAAAGAATCCGGATCTTTTGACCACCTCTTGGCCTCATTATAGGCGAGAAAGGAGGCAATGGCTCCCCCGGTTCCTGGGATGATTCCGATAAAAGTGCCCAGGAAAGAACAGGAAATAATGATTGAAAAGAGCTTCTTTAATTCTTTCATGGAAGGTAACACCTTACCGATCTTCTGATCATATTTCTTGATCCCCTTGCCGATCATTTCCAGCTGGACAAATATCTGGGATATGGCGAACAAACCAATCAGTACAGGCAATAGGGAAAAACCGGCCATCAAATTGGGAATGCCGAAGGAAAAGCGGGCGTATCCTTCTACGGGGTCGATGCCGACCGTAGCGATAAGCAGTCCGAAAAAGCCCGAAATCAGTCCCTTGGTGAGAGATCTTCCCGCTACGCTGGCGATAACGGTCAGCCCAAATACGGTCAGGGCAAAATACTCCTCCGGGCCGAATTGAAGGGCAATCCGGGCCAGTTTGGGTGCGAAAAACATTAAACAAAACGTGGAGATGATTCCCCCGCTTGTGGAAGCGATGGTGGCCACCCCAATGGCTTTTCCCGCTTCGCCTTTCTGGGAAAGGGGATATCCGTCCAGGACGGTTGCCGCTGCTGAGGGCGTTCCCGGAGTCGAAATGAGAATAGCCGATATGGATCCCCCATAAATACCGCCGCAGAAGGCCCCGCAGAGCATAACCATGGCGGTACTCACATCGAGATAGAAGACAAAGGGCAAGAGGAGTATGATACCCACGGAAGCCGTAAGGCCCGGGAGGCAGCCAACAATTATGCCAAGGGCAACGCCTAAAATGAGAAAGGGAAAATGCAATGGGTGCAGTACAAATAGAAAACCTTGAACAATCGGTGGCATGTGTTCGACCTTTTTGGTTCTTTTAAAACAAGCTGAATCTCGGCAGGGGAACTCTAAAAACAATTCGGAACAGAATATACAGCATGCTGGTTGTGATGATTGAGGTTGCCACGATCTTAAACCACCGTTTCTCGTTAAAAACGAGCATTATACCGGCAATAAAGGGCGGGGTAGCCACTACATATCCGGTGAGGGGAAGTAATCGTGTATAGCCATAGCCGATCAGAATACCCAAAAACAACCGTATCAAAAATGCCCAATCTGTGGTTAGCTCAGGGTTCTTTTCCCGGGAACTCTTTCGTACCGCCCTAATTCCCTGGATGACCATGACAGCGGAGATGATAAAAAGACAGGCGCTCACAAAACGGGGAAATATTTTTGGCGAGAAGGCCAGGGTCTGCGGGGGAAACTGATAGGTCAAGGCATAGAATACAATGGACAGGATCATTAAACAGACACCGATGGTTATCTCTGTTTTACCCATACCCTTCGCTCTAATAAGGTGACAGACAGCCAGCAGCTAGCTGCCTGTCACCTCTTGTCTCGGGTTCCTCATTACTTATAGCGGGTACCCAGCTTATTGTCGACGATGAGTTTCTTGTAGAACTTATCTTGTTCGGCGATGTACCGCCTGAAATCCTCCGTGCCCTTGTACTCCAGGTAGATGCCAGCCTTTTTGGCCCGCTGCTGAAGGTCAGGATCTTCCATGGTTGCCTTGAAGGCATCATGAAGCACTTTGACTCTGTCAGCGGGTGTTCCCTTGGGGACAGCAACTCCCCTCCACTGCGCGAGGGAAAAATCTACACCCTGCTCCTTAGCGGTGGGAACATCTGGGAACTCTTTCATGCGCTTATCGGAAAAGACGGCAAGGCACCGTAACTGACCGGCAGCGATCTGGGGCACACCCTCGGGAGGGGAAAGGTTGCAGGCCTCGACATGTGCACCCACTGTGGCCACCACCGTTGGACCGCCCCCCTTATGCGGTACATGGTTAAACTGAACCCCTGCCGCCTTCTCAAAGGCGAGAGCGATCATATGGGTGCCTCCCCCTGCTCCCGCATTCCCCAGGGTGACCTGGCGGGGCTTTGCCTTGGCCGCTGTTACCAAATCGTTGAGATTCTTGAAGGGAGACTTGGCGGGAACCAGGATCCAGCACGGGGCGTTCACCATCATGATCACCGGATCAAAGGTCTGATAGTCGTATGGAACGACGCTCATGTGCGTCTTGGTCAGCGAGGCTGTTGCCCAGGCCAGAGAGTAATAACCATCAGCCTTCTTCTCCATGGCTTCCGTATAGCCGGGAACGGCACCGCCTCCTGGCCTGTTTACGACAATCATGGGTGCTTTCAGGTACTTGGGAAGAACCGTCAGAAAGGTTCGGAAACAGACATCCGTGGCACCACCCGCACTCCAGGGAATCATGAGCTCAATTTCCCTTGAGGGATATTCTGCTGCTTTTGCTACAGGAAATCCCATTACCATGCCAGCGACCACAAGGAAAAGCAGGCCTAGGATAGCGCCTCTTATGATTCTTTTCATGAGCATGATACACCTCCTTTAGTTGGGTTTCTCATTGGTTAAACCCGTTCTTGGTTAAAACTCCTTATTCAACTATCACCCCCTTTCTATTTTTCAAGGATTCCAGGTCTATGGAACGTATATCCTCCCACTTCCATCTCCAAGATCGGGAAATGCACCGGTTTTGAGAGGAGTAACGGGCCCTTTGAAGTTGCGATCATGGTGTCTTCACTCTTCGTCCCCGTAATCGAAGGGTTCCAACAGAAAGCCTGATTCTCCAGCACGATATCAGGGGTACGGAGATTCACCCGATAGTCACGGCCGACATATCCCGTTGCTCCACCCTGGTGGTGGAGTTGATATTCCTCGGGATATCCCCTCTCTTCATACGCTGCGATTCCCTTCTTCAAGACTTCTACAGCCGGTATTCCCGGGATGGTATTGGCCATGAGAATACATTCAATATAGACATTATCCTCATACTGTTTCATTAACTCAGGAGGTACCCTGCCGAATTGCACAAAACGAGTGAGGGTGACTATCAACCCCCATTTACGGGCATTGACACCGAGCATAGCCCTCTTTTCAATTCCCTTCTCAGTGGCGATCGGGTGACGGAAGTCTGCGATCCGTTCATCCGCGGCGCAGAAAGTGGTAATAAAATCCACCCGGTTCTTCCACAACCTCTCTGCAAGCCTACCGATAACTTCGCATTCCCTATCCCCAGGTTTAATGGTCTCAGCCGTTTCCTCGACTGCCTTGGAAGCGAAAAGACCGACTTCCTTATATCGTTCCACCTCCCACGAGGTCAGGGAGTAACGCAACGGATTGATATGATGGGAAATGTCTTCAGACCCAGGATAGGGAGAGTCAGAGCCTACTCTGCCCTTGTTGGTGAGCTCCTCAATTAACTCTTTCTCCCTGTCTTCAAACCATTTGTAGGTTCTCAGCTCATAACCCTGGTGAGTAATTCCCTCTTCCTTTTCTATTCGCGGAGCCTCGATATTGTTGCAAATGACATATTCTCTCTCAGGTGTAAGGAGCAGGGGTGCTGCGCCCATTTCGGTGGCAATGCCTACCAGATTAAGATGGCCTCCCGTCAGCCAGGAAAAATTGCACTGTTTCCTGAGGATAATTGCATCGAGGTGTAATTGGGACATCAGGTCCCTGACTCGCTTCTTCTTTTCGATTATTTCCTCGCGATTCACCATGACATTCCCTTAACTTTTTATACCGTATTGATAATAAAATACTGGTTTAACTAAGGCAAGCTCACATTAGCTCAGCCCCGTCTACATGTCAAGCGAATTCTCTAAACCGATCCCATATTTGTTGATAAGCTTTATCTTCCGCAGAGCTTGATTCAGGAATATTGGGGGATAACTATTGGGGAAGCTTGAGACCATGGCCGGATGAGATTTCCCCAGGCCTGACGAAGACTGGGAAAAAGAATACCAGAGGAGTTTGGGAACTCCCCTGAAGCGAAAAACTTTATGGATCGCTTTGCGGAAAAGCGTTAAACGGAGGCAAGAATCAGTGAGGGGTCTCGATCCTTGCGGCATTTTTCTATGGTTTATCGAAAATGAAAAATGTACATAGGAAATAGGGGACAGCGGATCTGAAACGACTTAATGACGAATTGTCATGTATCTCTTCCTTCAATATAGGGTGAGACTGCCGTGAGGCATCAAAAGACGATTTTGGTTTGTCTCCTTCGTGTGGGTAACTAAGCCGTCAAATCGGCCAGCGAGCTTTCAGGAATCTTCTAGTGTGCTTTGGTTACCCTTAAGTTGCCTGAGAACCAACGTTATATATAAGGGTATCAAGAGGTCCCCCTTTTCCTTTTGTTCTTTTCTCGTTACCCCGTTTCCTTGCATGAGTATTATCAATTGACACCCTCACTGCGCCTACCCTATAATCCGTCCCATCAATTACACGGGGAGACGCTTGTGCCATCAAGGGCATTGAACGTAAGCATACCGCCATCCTCAGTTCAGATGTTGAAGGCTGCAGTTGCCTCATGGTCGAGAATAAGGGTGCGGCGTTTGTGAACACGAATGTCCCGTTTGGCAGTAATCTTATTAGCTCATCATAGTAATCCTCAAAAGGAGAGGGCAATCATGTACCGGAAAAAGAAGAGCTGGTCACGCAGGGATTTTCTCAAAACGGCCGGAGCAATGGGAGTGGGTTCGATGGTATTCCCCGGAGTTTCTCTGGCTGGTGATCCCAATAAATCGGCCGCAGAAACTCCAAAGAAGATGCCCTTGCCCACCCGCCCTTACGGTAAGACAGGAATACGGGTTTCCATGCTCGCGCTTGGGGGCTCCTTTGATACCCAGTCGAATCAAGTACTGCTGCGACAGGTTTTTAAATTGGGCATCACCTATTGGGAAACGGCTGAAATCTACGGATTTGGAAGATGCGAGGAGGGATACGGCAAGTATTTTACAAAGTACTCTGAGGATCGGAAGAAGGTCTTTCTGGTGACGAAAACCCTGTCTCGGGTTCCCGCTGATATGACCTCAGCCCTCGAAGGATCCCTTGAAAGGCTGAACACCTCGTATATCGACCTCTATCTCTGGCACATGATCGGTTCATTGGATCCTTTTTATGACAAGGCGGTCCGCAACTGGGTTGAGAAGATGAAAAGCGAGGGAAAGATTCGGTACTTCGGATTTAGTACCCACCAGAATATCGAAGAATCCATGGTTACGGCCGCCAAGCTTGGCGGGATAGATGGTATTCAGATGTCGTATAACTTTAGACTCATGCACACCGATGGCATGAAAAAGGCGGTGGACGCCTGCGTAAACGCTGGTATTGGCTTAACCGCCATGAAGACGGCAAGCCCCGATGTTATAGGGCGTGTGCTGAAGGCTCCGGAGTTGACGGAAAGCGAGAGGGAATTACTGTCAAAGCTCACCGGGCATTTCCTCGAAAAAGGTTTTACCGACATTCAGGCCAGATTGATGGCTGTCTGGCGGAATCCTCACATTGCCAGCATCTGTTCCTATATGCCCAACATGACGATTCTGAAGGCCAATGTAGATGCCGCTCTGAACTGGAAAAAACTCTCTCGGCAAGACATGAACGTGCTGAAGCAGTATGCCCATGTGACCGCTTCGGGATACTGCGCGGGCTGCGCCACTATTTGTGAATCGGCCGTGGAAGGCCATGTGCCTATCAGTGACGTGATGCGCTACCTCATGTACTACCACGGTTATGGGGACCGGGATAGGGCGAAAGCCCTATTTAATGAACTCCCGTTCGATATGCGAAGGCGAATTGCCAGCACGGAGTACGCAACTGCGGAGCGAAGGTGCCCCCAGAGAATGCCCATCGGGAGGCTCATGAGGGAAGCTGCCAGGGAATTGGCATAAGCGTATTGGTGCGGGCGTGCATGCATTTTACAGCATTCAAGTGATTCCACCAATCCCTCGGGGCGCCAAGGATGGGGTGGAGATGAGCATAAGTAGTGGCATTTCTGCACCGCTTAAGCTTATAGAAGGCTATGTCGGGGAAAGGAGGCATGGGTTCACGCGGCAGAAGTAGTTAAAATAAATCCCAACCTCTCAGTGGAGTCTATCCGCACATGTATCTTCGACAAAACTCGACCCAATCTGAGATCTCTATGGAGGTCCTAAAGCCCGCAACAGAACGAGGCAATGCTGAGATGCACCTCAAAGAGGGAGGTTATGAGTTCCCGGTTTCGAAAACGTACTACTGTCCTTCCAATTCCCCTGCGATGTGCGGCACCATTCGGAGGTATACCCACTCAAAGATTCCTGGAGATATAAAGTAGTCGGGATCTTCAGCGTAGAAAGAATCGGTCAACTTTTGGGCGGTAGCGTTGATATCTCCCGTCCGGTGGTAGGTCTCCTCCATCCATCGCGGCAGCACACTGAGGAATAAATCTAATCTAATAGAACCGACTAAACTGACTGTTTGGTCCATATGCCACATTCTGCTCGCCTGGTAGATTCGCCCTTGCCTAGTTACATTTTTGTAATAGTAGTACAAATTTGAAATACCCCAGAAGCCTATCTTTTCACCCTTTGCCACTCATTGTCTCATCTGTTTCAGCCCTGATATTAAATAATTAGATGGAATTGCAGGGTATCTAAGGTGGATGATACTTTGAGGTTGATGGGGCGATCGGCTTTGCGATTATTTCTTTCATTTTATTACATTTTTCCACAGTGGTCCGCAATTTGCTGCATTTTACCGGTATTATATGTGTTTGCATCTATGAGGCCACAAAGTAATGGGGTAAGAGGACGGGTATCCGAACGATGATTCGTTCAGTAATAGGAGAGAGAAATGAAAGGGGGCTGATCGTGATTGAAAAAAGAAGTTATCCGAGAGTGGAAATATCTCACCCTGTGTTTTATTTCGCCGATGTCTGGTCCAACCCTAAGCTCGGCTGGACAATCGACCTGAGCATGGGAGGGGCCAGAATCGACACACCATACAGTCTGACGAAGGGCGAACAGCTTGAGATTTCTATTGTTATCGACCCCCAGGTGATAAAATCTAAAGGCGAAGTTGTTCACGTGGTGGGGTCGAATGATGAGACCCTAAGGGCGAGGATTAGATTTGCAGAAATATCGAGCGAGGATAGGTTTTGTCTGAGAGAATACCTCTCCTCTGTGATGGAACAACGCACGGTGTCAAAGGGATCAATAGGAAATAGTCCGCAGCACGGGTCCCCCCCCGAAAACCTCTCAGAACCTGGATTTTTTGCCCTTCTTTCAAAGGCCTTGGAAGCCCAGGAGAGGGAGAGAAAATTACTTGCCCAAGAACTTCATGACAAGATTGGAGATTCTTTAGCTGCCATTAAATTCAGTCTGTAAGGAGAGCTTTACCGTATGGCTAAAAATCTCATTCCGCCAAGGCACTGGCTAGAAGACATCGTTTCCACGATTCAGCGTATTTTCGAAAATGTTCGGGAAATTTCGACGAATTTGCGCCCGCCTGTTCTGGACCATCAGGGAATATTGGTAACTATCCATTGGTTTTGCAGGCAATTTCAAAGGATCCATTCTGGCATTCGGTTAGATAAACAACTCCATATGAAGGAAGCCGATGTACCTGAATCGCTGAAGATCGTGATCTACAGGGTCTTGCAGGAGGCTTTAAACAGGCTGGTCAAACATGCCAAACCGGACCACATACGCATTTCTTTAAAGGAAGCAGATGACACTATCTATTTGTCCATCGAGGGAGATGGGCAGGGCTTCGATATTGACGAGATCCTCAGTGAGGAAAATTCTGCGTGGGGTGGGGGCTTCGTAAGCATGATAGAGCGAGTCAAACTTTCCGGCGGTGTTTTTTCGGCTGAATCCAAGAAGGGGACAGGGGCGGTTATCCGGGCGTCATGGCCGTGTCAAAAAAAACCACCCTTTGAACAATAAGGATTGAGAGATGCACCAGTTTCGCCTCAGAGGTGAATATCGGAGGAAACGACAAGATCATCCCTCAAAGAGATGTCCGAATCATTTGATGCCATATTGCTGCGGTCCGCGTTGGGATTTAAGACCGCATGGATGAGATGAGACGTGGTAGCTATGCATGAAAAGCGAAAATTTCCACGGTTTCCCGCGACGGCACCGGTCATCTGCTTTCGCTACGGTAGGCGGATGGTCATGCGAGCCCTGAATATCAGCCTGAGCGGGTTGAAACTGGAGGCCAATTTCGATTTAGGGGTTGGTGAGTCCTTGGATTTTGTCATTCTTGCTAAGGACACCGAAATACGTTGCACGGGAAAGGTTCTCGCAGTCGAAGAACTTGATCATAAGGTCCATGCCAGGTTGCGTCTCGCCCCCACCTCGGATTCGGAGTATAGGAAATTGACCGATTATCTGCATACACTCTCTCCGAAACCCTTCCAAAAATGGGTAATCGTTGCGTTATCTATCCTCATGGCTTATATGGTCTACTTAATCATCCGCACCTACTTTTTCTGATTGTCACCATCCAACCCGATATATATATCACCTGATCCTGTGGATCAGATTGACCAAGTGGATATTCGAAGAGAGACCTATGCATTGAGCTGCAACTCATTGAGGACTCCAGACGATTGCTTGCTATCTCGACTGGGTTGGATAAGTATATGTCAAATGAGCCTAATATGGTCAAATTAGACATGAAACTTTTGAGACCCTGACACGTTTCCATGCCGAAATCGGTCATTTTCGCCTGCTTTTCCTGCAATCTCTCGAATCAAGACGAAATATCCAACCGTTTATCATCACGGGTTCTGTTCATTCGTGTTACAATTAACCAGGCGAATCGGATACGTTGATCGGGAGGTATTTTAATAGGATGTCAATACCCCACCCCATTTTCTGACGGGCGATAAAAATGATCCTCACTGCCTCTGATATTTATTCGCTTCAGGATTCAGCTCTGGGTGCTCAGGAGCGCCGATCCGGACTGGGATAACGCGCGCACTTTTACCATTAGATTCGATCATCCCACTAAGATAAAGTGGTTCAAGGGCTACATCGCCATTACTCACCCAGGTGGTGACCAAACATTTATGAAATTTGAGGGGAAGGAGGAGTCATTGGGAGCGGAGGCAATTTATGAAGCCAAAGGAAGGTATATAGGAGGTACGGGAAAATTCAAGGGTATCACCGGTACCGGCGCGTTTAATCAGAAGTGGACATTGGCCAAAACCACAACCCAATGGAAAACTGAGTATGAAGTAAAATAGGAGCCCGATTGAAGCTCTATCAGGTATGCCGATTTTTCCTTAGCAAAGCTTTCAACCCCAAGATAACGAACTAGAAGAACAACCTCTGTGAACTCGCCTTGACCATCTGTCCCTTTTTTCATTGGGCGAGAGTATAGGGGCTTGACCCAAATAGTCGAAAAGTGATAATTCAAGGCGTGACTCCATTTCCCTGGGTCGAGCTCAGGAAAGGGTAAGAATGGACAGGTACCCGCGTTTTTTCTATGGATGGGTTGTCGTCGGCATCACTGTGGTGAGCATGATTCTCATCTACGGGATCAGACACTCATTCTCCGTCTTCTTCCCCTCTATTCTGGATGAGTTTGGTTGGAGGCGCGGGGGCACCGCCATAATGCTGTCCCTGAACATCCTCATATATGGCTTTTTGGCACCTGTGGCCGGCAGCCTTGGAGACCGCTGGAAGCCGAGGCGGGTCATGCCGATAGGCATAGCCATTCTTGGTCTGGCCACTGCCAGCTGCGCCTTTGCCAACGAATTGTGGCATTTTTACTTGCTCTTCGGGGTTCTCATGCCGATAGGGTCTGCCTTTAGCGGTTGGCCCCTCCTGGCTCCGGCGCTGGCGAACTGGTTCGCCAAGAGGCTGGGGCTGGTAATGGGGCTTGGCCAGATGGGGGGCGGTCTCAGTTTTGCCTACACTATGTTCTCTGAGTTCACCATATCCCACTTGGGGTGGCGTTATGCCTTTTTTGTCCTGGCTGGAACACTGGTCGCATTGCTGCTACCCCTCTACCTCCTCTTTTTCCATTACCGCCCCGAGGACAGGGGCCTGAGGCCATACGGATCTGCCGAACTGTCAGCTGTCGAAGGCTCAAAGAAAGGGACAACAGTCGTCAACAATCCCCTGTCTCGCGACTGGACGCTGGGCACGGCCATGGGGACGTATCAGCTATGGTTCATGGTGTTGTCCTACTCACTCTTCTGGGGTGTGGGGGCCTATTTGGTCCTGGCCCATCAAGTCAGATTCACCGTAGACGTAGGATACAGCAGTATGTTTAGTGCCTCTGTCTTCGGGCTCTTCGGCATCTTCCTTGCCGCGGGTCAGGCTTCCGCATTCATCTCTGACTGGATCGGTCGGGAGAAAACGATAACGGTTGCAGCCATTCTATCCATTGGTGCCTTAGTCACCCTCCTTTCGATCAAGGATACCTCCCAGCCGGAGCTCCTGTATCTCTATGCCACCTGCTTTGGCTATGGAACCGGACTTTACTCCCCCACAATCGTTGCCGGCACGGCGGACATCTTCCATGGCAGGCACTTCGGTGGAATAGCAGCACTGCTCCTTACCGGCATGGGAGCGGGTGGTGCCATTGGCCCCTGGCTCGGTGGCTATATATACGACATCTCAGGCAGTTACAGGAGTGCCTTCCTGCTCTGTATGGCCTGTTTTGGCATAGCCTGTATAGCGGTCTGGATTGCGGCTCCTCGAAATGCAGCCAGGCTGCGAGTCCGTTTCGAGACGACCTGAGTCACGCTTCAGGAGATTGTATTAAGCGCACGCCAAGCCGACGAATCACGTAACCAATCCAACCAATTAAACTGGGATCGTGTTCGACGGGTTAAATCCCCTTTGAACTTCAGCGCGTCCTTTGTAACCAACTTTGAAGGTTCTGCTTTTCGTACGCTATTGACCGCATCAGAGAAATCGTGCTAGCTTGAATGCGGTACGGCCTCGATTGACAGGGCCAGAGAAACTGCCCAAGCTGGTTATGGCCTCATAAGCTATAGCTCGCAAATTGACGATTTTCTTGAGGAATAAAGGGGAAGGAGGTTCTACGATGTTTGGTTTTGCGGGGAAGTTGTTGAGAGTGAATCTGTCAAGTGAGGAGACAAAGCAGGAGCCGCTTCCTGACGAGCTGGCCCGCAAATACCTTGGTGGACGAGGCTTTGCGGCTCGCATCCTGTATGATGGGTTGATACCGGGCATCGATCCTCTCGGTCCCGAAAATAAGATTGTTTTTGCCACCGGCGTCTTGACCGGCACGCCTGCGCCCGTTGGCAATCGTTCCTTGATCGCCAGCAAGTCCCCCCTGACAGGTATCTGGGGAGACGCAGTATTTGGTGGATGGTTTGGCGGAGAGCTCAAGAAAGCCGGTTTCGACGCGGTGATTGTCGAAGGCACATCCGAAAGGCCCGTTTACCTCTGGATTAACGATGGGAAGGCGGAAATCAGGGATGCTTCCCACCTGTGGGGCCGGGAGACAGGGCCTGCTCAAGAGACCATTCTCAGCGAGGTGGGCAAAGCGAGAGTGTTAGGTATTGGCCCCGGCGGGGAGAACTTGGTCAGGTATGCCTCGGCCATTAACGAGCTCCGTTTCTGTGCTGGCCGCTCCGGCATGGGGGCTGTAATGGGGTCCAAGAAACTCAAGGCCATAGCTGTAAAGGGAACCAAACCAGTAGCCATCGCCCATCGGGAGAAGCTTATTGCCCTGACCAAGCAGATCAACAAGGAGATCAAAGAAAATCCTAGCATAGCCACGTTGACTCGATATGGAACCTGGAACAACCTTACACCCCTTCAGAGGTACGGCATTCTACCGACCAAGAACTTCCAGGCCGGTGTGATCGAGGGAGGCGAGCGTCTAGAAAGCGAGGCTATGGTCGAAGCGATCCTGAGTGACCGGCAAACCTGTCCAAACTGCCCCATCTTCTGCCGCCGTGTAGTAAAGATGGAGGAACCCTACGACCTTTCAGGTATTTACGGCGGTCCCCAGTACGAGACGGTAGCTGGTTTAGGCTCATTGGTGATGAATACCAATCCAGCCACCATCGCCAAGGCCCACGAGCTATGCAATCGCTATGGGATAGATACCATGTCCACAGGGGAGTGCATGGCCTGGGCCATGGAGTGTTGGGAGCGCGGCATTGATCTGGGGCGTCCGCTGCCCTGGGGGGATGCGGAAACAATACTAACCTTATTAGAGGAGATCGCGTATCGTCGTGGTGTGGGCGCGCTCCTGGCTGATGGCGTGCGAAAAGCGTCGGCAAAGGTGGGACAGGGGAGCGAGGCTTGGGCGCTGCACGTCAAAGGGTTTGAGATGGCCTTCCACGATCCCCGCGGAAAAAAAGGTATGGGCTTGGCCTATGCCACGGCTAACCGCGGGGCTTGCCACCTGCAGACCATCCATGAGGATGCTTTGGAAGCTGGGGGACCTTTTCCCGAATTAGGGCTGGATACTGCCATGAGCCGTAAGCAATTGGACGGGAAGGCCTACCTGGTAAAGGTTACTCAGGACTACTTTGGCAGCCTTGGTGATACTCTCGGGATATGCAAATTTCCTACAAACGCCTGGCGGCCCTATACCCCGAAACGGGTAGCCCAAGCAGTGGCTCTCGTGACTGGATGGGATATCAATTTAGAGGAGTTGCTGACAACCGGGGAGCGCATCTTTAACCTCTGCCGTATGTTCAACGTACGGGAGGGCATCAGCCGAGTCGATGACGCCTTGCCTGCGCGCCTGGGCGAGCCGTTGCCAGACGGAGCCTCGGCTGGGGAGACCGTCAGTGCAGAAGACCTTGAGGAACTGCTTGACGAATATTACGAACTGCGCGGCTGGGATAAGAACGGCATTCCAACACCTGAGACACTGGCGCGGCTGGGACTCAAATAACAGAGCTGCCGGAGAGCACATACTGTCATAATGCGAAGCCTGGCCCCACCCTCCTTTAGCGGGATAGGTATGCTCACCGCGAATTCGTGTTGTCAAGAATGAAGGTCCGGCCCCTACCCATTACAAAGAGTATGATGATCTTTTGCCGTATAGATGAATCTCGGAACCCAGAGAACCCAACAAACCCAATAAACGAGATAAACCCTCTAAACCAGATAAGCCAATCAAACCAAACAACCTTCTCACGAAAAATCGTTTTATAAAATTACCACATTATGCTAACATACGGTTTAAATCAGGAAGAAAAGGACTCCTGGCCTTTGAGCTCGTGGAGGTTCCGGCATGGAAACCACGCGCCGGGATTTCATCAAAAATACTCTCCTTTTGGGCGGCTCGCTGCTCCTCTCCCCCATCCCCCTTTATGCCAAACAGGAAAAGGAAGAGCGATGGCTTCCAGCTTATGAGAAATTGGAGCAAGAGGGTAAATTTGCTCAGAAGATCAAAGAAGCCTATAGTATCTTCGAGGATTGCCAGCTCTGTCCCCGGCAGTGCGGGGTGAATCGGCAAAAGGGCCAAAAAGGGTTCTGCCGGGCTCCGTTGAAACCCGTTGTTTTTGGCGCTCACCCCCATTTTGGGGAGGAGGTATCGTTGGTAGGGAGATACGGGTCTGGCACCATCTTCTTCTCCAACTGCAATCTCCGCTGTGTCTTTTGCCAGAACTGGCCCATCTCCCATGAGGGCAAGGGAAAGGAGATTGAGGATGAAGACCTGGCGGCCATGATGCTCGGCCTCCAGGAGATCGGTTGCCATAACATCAACGTGGTAACGCCCACCCACGTCATGCCCAACATCCTCAACGCGACGCGGATTGCCTTGAAGAAGGGGCTGCATCTTCCCCTGGTTTACAATACCAGCGGCTACGAACGCCTGGAAACCGTGAAGCTTTTGGATGGCATCGTGGATATCTATATGCCGGATATGAAATATATGGATAATGATCAGGCGGCGAAATATTCAGCCGGGGCTTCTGACTATCCTGAACTGACGAAGAAGGCGATCATCGAGATGAACCGGCAGGTGGGAGAGCTTAAGACCGATGCCGATGGAATTGCCCTCCGCGGCCTGATCATCCGACACCTGGTCATGCCCAATCGGGTTGCCGGAACGGAGAAATTTGTCAAGTGGATTGCCGAGGCCCTAACCAAATCCACCTATGTGAACATCATGCCCCAATACCGGGTGGAGTACAAGGCCTACGAATATCCCAAGATCTCCCGCGGGATCACCGTGCAAGAATTCGTGGAGGCGATGGAGTGGGCCAAGCAATCTGGTTTGACGAACCTCGATCCTAAATCCGTGGCGGTCTGGGACTTTTACCGTCACCGCCACCGATCAAACTGAATTCCTCACGCCCAAATACCGGGGATCGGCTTTCCACAGTACCCGCACTTCCCACCCTTTACGTGGACCTCTCCGATCATATATCCCGTCCGTTGGATAATCATCTTCTTGCACATGGGGCAGAAAGTGTTTTCGCCTTCGTGGCCCGGCACATTCCCGACGTAGACGTACTCAAGGCCTGATGACAGTGCTACCCGTCGGGCTTCTTCCAGAATGGAAACCGGTGTCGGGGGGAGATTCTTGAGCTTGTACAGGGGATAGAACCGGGAGAAGTGAATAGGGGTATCCACGCCCAATTCCCTCTTCAACCAGAGGCACATCTCCCTTACCAGCGACATGTCATCGTTCTTTGTGGGAATGATGAGGTTGGTGACCTCCAGGTGGATCATCTCCTGCTTCAGCGTTTTTAGGGTTTCAAGCACTGGGTCCAGTTCTCCATTGCACAATTCACGGTAAAATTCATCCGTAAACGCCTTCAAATCAATATTGGCCGCGTCTATCGCTGTGGACAGCTTTTTGAGCGGACCCGGGTTGATGAAGCCGTTGGAGTGGATGAGACTCAGAAGGCCTTCCTTCTTTGCGACGGGGCCAATCTCTACCATGTATTCATAAAAGATTACGGGTTCCACGTACGTGTAAGCGACGGAACGAGCCCTCATCTGCTTGGCCCTCTTTACCACGAGCTCCGGTGGAATCTCATAGCTGTAGACGTCCTCCGGGGATGCCTGGGAAATTTCCCATGTCTGGCAAAATTTACACGTGAAATTGCATCCCGCTGTTGCCACCGAAAGAGACCTGGATCCAGGGAGGACATGGAAAAGGGGGTTCTTCTCGATGGGATCTAAATGAAAGGCACAAGGATTCGCGTATACCAGGCTGTAGCATTTTCCATCCCGATTCTCGCGCACCCTGCAACCCCCTCTTTTTCCTGTGGGAACGCGGCACTGCTTGGGACATAGTTCGCATTGGATCTCTCCTCCATTCAGGGAGGTGAAATAGGGGGACAGCTTTGTTTTGATGAGGCCTTTCGTGGCCATTTGTGCCCGTGCGGTTTTCGGAAGACCGAAGAGGGAAGGGAGATAGAGAGTGCAGATACTCGCCCCGCAAAACTTCAAGAGCTCCCGTTTCGTCAACTGGAACTCAGGATGTGTAGGCTGTTTACTCATGGGACGGGCCCTTTACGAAAGAATGGCCTCATCTTTCTTTTTTCGATACCAAAAGACGTGAGAGAAGGCAAGGTGGAGTCTATCCGTTGGCCTTTGCCGAGTTCATCCTCTATATATGCTTGCTTCCGCAGCTCGTGACTGAGTGAGGGATGGAAGCCTATTTTCAAGGAAGGCCTTCAGACCTTCGGTGGCGTCCTCGGTCTTCATCAACTCCTCTAGGTAGATCCTTCCAATCCGCCTCAATATCGTCACGTAACCCTCTATGGTCGCCTTCGTCGTCAGCCGCAGCACAACAGCACTATGCCGAACGATTTCATTGACGAACTCCTTCACCTCTTCCTCCAGGGCATCCTCCGCGATGACCAGGTTGATCAAACACATCTCCAGGGCATCGCGGGCTCCGATGGTCTTTCCCGATAGGATCAGCTCCTTGGCCTTCTTGTACCCGATGATCCTCAGGAAGATGAGGGCGGCTATGGAAGGGAGAACCCCAACCCCTATCTCGGGTAAAGCGAATGTGCTGAAAGGACATAGTTCTCCACCATCCGAAGGACCTGTGCCTTGGTATTCAGTAAATCGACATCTGCACGAAGTCCCTATGTGCCAGAGCCAAGCTGCTTTCCTAATTCATACGCTTGTTCCATGAGATCCCGATTGTTCTGTATCTCTCCGGCTTCCGAGGCACTTCCATAGACCATTCCGACAATTTCGGCGCCGACGTAATTGAAGGCATCCTGGAATGTTCGTAATGCGTTGACCGCTCCAGAGATGAAAGGATCGAGATCACCATATGTGAGAACGATGCCGATACGTTTCCCTGCAAAGGCCGCGTATTCTTCCTGAGGGGCTCCTAAGGCATACCATCGGTCCATGAACAATTTCGTTTGAGCGGACACGGTAAACCAGTAGATGGGACTGGCAATCACGACTGCATCTGCTCGTCGGAGTTTCGGATATAAAGTTTGCATATCATCGTCGATCACACAATCTTTGCCTTTCCCCTCTCGACATTCATCGCAAGCTGTACAAGGCTGAATATTCATGGCGTGAAGATAGAAGCTCTCAACTTCTGCTCCAGTTGCTTCGGCACCTGCGGCCACCTGTTTTGCAAGTGTTGAACTATTGCCCTCTTTTCTTGGACTTCCCATCACCAGTAAGATCTTCTTGCCCTCCATCGGCTTTCCTCCTTGTTTCAAAAAATACCATTGGCCGGGTTTTTGTAACATCATACCTATCGTTTATGCAAAAAAAATCTTTGAGTAATCCAACAAGCAGAGAAAGTTATTAATCATTGTGAGCCTCACCAGCTCAGCAAAAACCATACTGATTATGGGATGAATTGTCAAAGCCCAGGGAGTGACCACTCAACCCTTTGCCGCACCATGAAAGATGAAAGACGGGATAAGTCAATTAAAATCAATATCCCACCTTCGAGTTCAAGAGGAAATACACAATCTCTTGGAGGTACCAATTCCGCTTCTATACGTTTCAAATACTCAGAGCAACGGCGCACGTTGACCGGGGGGATAGTCAAGAGGGAAGGGGGGAAAACGGGTCTATGGTCAGGAGTGGATGTCTGGCTCCAATTTTCTTAGATATCAATGCCTGCCCTAACCTTTAGCGCATGAGAAGATAATCAGAAATTGGTGGTTTGCGTTTGGAATGTGAAGGAAAAAGGGACAGGAACTTCCAAATTGGCAGCGATGAATTAACTCTAATATACAAGAAAAATCAGATACTTATGAATTTTTTATATCGGCAAAATGTCAGTGGTTTTAAATACCTCGTCCTCACTATTGGTTTGAAATCTTGGATTTCTTGAAATGAGGAGCATTTCAAGAGTTCAGTTAGCAAGGGTCGCACACTGAGGTGCGGTGTGCGTTACACGCGGAAGAAACTGCCTCTCACGTTGCATAGGGGCGGAGTGGAGCGTGACTCCTGGGATATGAGCTCATCCAAAACTCCGAGCTTAGGCCGGCGTAGTTTCTTAGAAGTATTCTAGATTTTAGCCTGCGCTTACCTCTTTCTAGCTCTAAATAATCCCACCTCCAAATCCATCTTAAGATAAAAGTTGGGGAATTCCATTAAATTACTTTATCGGATTTTATTGGATCGAAAAGCCATTTGGCATTATTTTTGCTTATTTTAGCGAATATATCCGATTAGTTCCCAAAAGTTCGATTGATTTAGTATATGGAACGAAAGCTACTCGAAGAAGCTGAAGTAGGGACTAAAAATGGAGAGAATTGTGGGTTTTCTCGCCATTATACTGGTTCCCGTATCAGTTGCGGCAGTTGCGGCGATACTCATTCGAAGAATCCTTGGCCGACAGATTAAGAAACAACAAATTGAATGGGAGCGCGCCATATCCGAGGTTAGGTCGAAGGTAAGGTGGGTTATTTAGAAGGAATTTGGGGTAACTGATCTATCATGAATGCTGACAAAATTTGTCGTAAATGAATAAGCTTTTGTCGAGAGAACATTTTGAGAATGTAGTGTTAGAAATTGAAAACTTGGAGGGGGTAAAAAATGCGGGTCAGATTTAGAACCCTTTATTGGGTGGTGTCTGTCATATTCCTTCTCGTCACCCTCGCAGAGGCCGGCTTTTTTGCCAATGCAGACGGGGTGGTCGTTGGGAAAAAGACCTTTCGTATGTGGGGTTTGCCCACGGGCAGGCGTCTGCTCATAAAATACCAAGAGCCTTTGGAAATGGAGACGGGAAGGCTCGTAGTTCGCTATGAACGGGTTCCGGTGACTTATTCCCTTTATGAGAAGTTCAAAAAGGGCGACAGGCTTGAGCACTCCAAATTTTCCTTCGTTTTCCTCCGCAATGATGAATCGATGACCTTTTCGTGGGATATGAGATGGACCGTTTCTATGATCGTCTTGGCCTTTCTCTTCTTTGCAGCCTTCCGATATGGAAGGTCACAACCTGCCCGGTATGGGCGCCCTATCCGATATGGGCAATATTACGCGTCACGGCTATGACCCTTGAGCTTTTATAGAATCGGGAACAGAAAAAAAACGGTGCGGGTAGTGTGTATATGTGGATGAAGGTGAATCCCGGGAAAATCGGTTAATGAAGGATAATGAACGATCATTAATTTCAAAAACTCAATGATCCGTCGTAACTTCATCGTAGGAAATGGCATGAAAAACAATGACCTAAGAAGAACAAACTCTGTGAGACAGCGATTTCACCATATTCTTGAAGCAAGCAAGAACATGAAAAGATTATGCCATCGTGGCGGTTTCACTTTAGTTGAGTTGATAATAGTGATAGTCATCGTAGGCACATTAGTCGCCATTGCGGTTCCCCTGTATTCGCATTACACCGAGACGGCCAAAGTCCGAGAGGCAGTGGGCATGATCAAGGCGATAAAGACTTCCCAGAAGCTGGAGGGAGTGAAGACATCGAAATATTACACAGCCACCGGGGATGCAGCCTCGACGATTTTCCTGGAAAAGGGGATAGACGTAAGGGATTCAGTATATTTTACTTACGAGACGATAGGAGATACCAACCAGTTTACCGTAACCGCTACCGCCACTGCTGGATCGGATATGACGGGAACCATCTCCTATGATAGTGCCACCAAGACTTGGACATCTACAGGAGATATTTTAGAAAAGATGTTGCCCGATTCATCGGAATAAACGGAGAACGTTCTATTATATTTATGCTAGATCCTTTCCTATATTCTGTTAATATTGGGGCATGAGAAAACCCATCCTGAGGCTCACTCTAGCCCTGTTTACTTTCCTCGTACTATTTCCCTTGTCGTCCTCGCAAGCCGCTATTTCCCAATGGCCTGGGTTAAAAGAGCTATTGATCGATAAGAAGATGAAGGAAAAGGAGAGACTAAAGATTCAAGATGGATCAGAGAATCTGGGCAGGATGCCAATTGGACAGATAGCCAATCTTTTGGACAATAGGGCCAGTTTTTTGGCCCCATCTCAAAAATTGCTATATTTCAAATAGTTATCCGTATCACATTCCCAATTCCTCTTCACATGGCCAATTCTTAGCCCTCTTTGGAAAGCAAGGAGATTAGAACCTCTTCTCAGTGTAGTAGGAAACGAGTAGGAAAGAATCCGCCTTTCTTTTTTTCTCACTACCTCTTTTCCCCTTTAGATTCGCCATATTAGGGCGCTACGAAGTCTTTTTAACAAGACTATGGCCCATACAGTGACCCTTTGACAACGATAGTGTGCGGGTAATGCCCGGGGTGGCATCTCTGTTGCTCAGTAATCTCAGGTAAGGAGTTGGGGCGAGGCGTTCGTAATTCAACATA